>JAYRUI010000136.1:0-7053 GCA_041919175.1 Rheinheimera sp.
CAGTTTGCTGGCGCCATTTTCCAGGCACACCGCTGCTTTGTTATTGATTTTGCAAAGCTCAGCCACAGTAGAGCTTAAATCTACCCTTTTGCCGGCATCTTCATTCACGTTGGCCATATCTGTGGCTGGCAGCAGATGAAAATGAGTTAAACCACTGTCTGCCAGGTGTTTTAAATGTTGCACCGGCGCTGAGTCGGTTTCAGTAAAGGCCAGGTATTTACCACGGTTGGCGGCGGACACTGAAGTATCACGGGCGCTAAAGTCACGGATATGACCTTCATAAATCACGATGTCTTCAGGGTTTCCTGCAGCAGGCACTTCATGGTTATCCCAAAGCGCAGGCTTAGTGTCGGCATCAGCAAGGTTCACAAACTGGCTGTAACGGCCATTGGTCGCGGTATTCACCGAATAGGGATCAGTTGCTTCAATGGTTTCTACTTTTTTCGTGAGCGGATGATATACCTCCACTTCAAAACGATAAAAAGCCCGGTTTAAGGTAGCGGCCGCACCGCTGTAAGACCAAACACCAGTATTGCTGTCGAGAGTCATGGGCTGAGTGGCCGTTAAGGCTTTGGCTGCGTTATACACTTTTAACTTCACGCTGCGTGCAGTGGGCGCCCAGACTGAGGTTTTAATGTTGCTGCCGTCATACACCACGCCTAACTGTGCTTCATCGGCGTCATTGGCGGCGCTGCTGTATAAATCATCCAGCACTTTGGCAGCCTGCACATAAGAAGCGCCAATCAGTTTGTTGGCTGAGTCGTAAGAAGCCAGTACCAGCTGATTCTTTACCATGGTTTTGGCTTGTTCAGTGCTGATGGTGGTTTTGTAGGCCGGCCAGTTGGCCAGATGCGGCACCAGCGTTTTTTGGCCATCGGTTAAAGCTGAAGGCGTCAGCTCTACAGCTTCGCCGTTAATAGTCAGCGTGTCGCTGTCGATGGCTAAATCGGCGGCAGCACTGTGGTGCAATTTAAATTTACTGACCCCAGCGGTGTCGCCGTTCCAGACCAAAGTAGCGCGATCCAGCCAGTGCGCAGCATTGTCGGCAATTTGCACCCCTAATGAATCTATCGGGTAAATGTACACCGACGCATTGGCGTTAAAGGTCCAGCTCATGGCTGTGAGTTTTTCCGGCTGTTTTGGCCCTAAATCCATTTTGGCGTTATTGGCTCCCAGCGCCTTGCCGGCATCGTCGGTGCCGACGTGAATAATAAAGTTGCCGCAGGCCTCTGCTTTACCTTTAACCCCTGGTTTTAAATTCAGCAGCCAATAAGCACCGTACACCGGGTCGATACCGCTGATTTCCAGGCCGTTGTCCCATGATTTGGCTAAAGAGTCGGCGGCATAAGCGTCACAGGCTTCGTCGTTCCATGTATGCAAACGGTAGCCGTCATAACCACCTTTTTTATTAAAAAACACCACGGCCTGATTCTGGCCTGCATACAGCACAGGCTCAGGTAACTTGGGGTTATAACCAATAATACATTTTTCGTTACGCGCATCCGGAAACTGCGGTGCCGGGCACTTCAGCGGTTTCGGATCAACACAAGCTGTGCCCTGAGCGTTCGGCACTTGTGGCACATTACAGCTTAACAATAACTGGGCCGGCGCTGTGTCTGAACCTGTGCCACCACAGCCGCTCAGCAGCATGGCGGTCAGGCCCAGGCTGGCCAGATTGACTAACAACATTTTATTCATTTTGCTCACTCCGTGTATTCGGTTTAGGCGGGGGCTTTTGCCCCGCAGCAACAGCCAGCCTTAAAAACTGTAAGTGGCACCCAGGTAGTACTGGCGGCCAAAAAACTGGATAGTGCCGGTGTAGGCTTTATCACCCCAATAACTTTTGGTCGGCGCATCCAGCAGGTTGTTGACCTGAAACAACACACCAAGATTGTCATTCACCTGATAGGACGCCTGATAATCCATCACCATTTCAGCGTCATAGCGGATTTCCTGATCCTGCAGCGCCGACTGATCCGATACAAAATCATCACGGAATCTGGTACTTAAACGGGTTTCAAAACCCTGATATTCCCAAAAGGCTGTCACGGTAAATACATTGGGTGACAGCCCTTTTAAGTCAGCTTTAAAACTCTGGCGGCCGTTTTGCACTTCTGTGGAAATTTCACTTTCGGTATAGGAATAACTGGCGCTTAAACCCAGCCCTTGCCAGAACGATGGCAGGAAGTTAAAAACCTGGGTGTAAGCCACCTCAGCACCGCGGATATAACCGCCTTCATCGTTATTGACGGCAGTGGAATAATCACCAATCGGATTCGGGGTGCGCGGCGGTAAACCATCCGGGTTGCCGGGCTCTGTGCCAGGTACATAAGCAGGTAAAGGGAAACCGGCAGCGGCAAAATCAAAGTCGTTGATGGTGTCCTGCTGAATAAAAGAGTTAATGTTTTTGTAGAACAACGCCAGCACTAAAGCACCGCTGGAATCTTCAAAATAACGCTCATAGGACAGGTCAAACTGATCGGCATAAAAAGGTTTTAAAAATGGGCTTTTGGTGGCGCTGCCTGTGACATCACCATTGCTGGCCACATTAAAAGTAGTCACAGCAGACAACTGGTTAATCGGCGGGCGCGACATCACTTTCGCCGCAGCAAAGCGCAGTTGATCGTTGTCGGTCAGTGCCAGATTCAGGTTCAGCTGCGGCAAATAATCACGATATTTCATGCCAACTATCGAAGGTGCATAATCATCCGACACTAAACCGGCTTCATCGGTGATGTACTGCACGCCCTGGCTGGCATCGCCATTGACATAACTTAAGTTAGTGGCCTGTTGTTTGGTTTCCACCATCCGCACACCCAGGTTGCCCGTTAACGGCAAACCAAAAACTTCAGTGTCAATATTCGCCATCAGATAAGCAGCGGTCACGTCTTCATACACATCACCACTTTCAAACACGCTCCATGGGGTGGATTTACCACCAGCCACCGGATTATCGAGGCCGGCATAACCATTGCCCCAGGTTTGTTGCGGTTGTGGCACGCCATTCGGGAACCAGGCGGCCAGCGCTTTATTTAAGTCAATGGCAAGGTAGCTGGGGAAAGCGGCAAAGTCGCCTTTAAAATCAACCACTTTTACCATGTCTTGTGTCAAACGCAGCGGCGCTTCGCTGCTTAAAAACATGCTGTCAGAGCCAAACTCAAACACCTGACGGTCGTTGGTGTAATCGCGTTCGGAATAACGCAGGCCCGCTTCAACTGAGCTGATGATTGGATTGTCAATTTTGTAGGTAAAATCAAGACGATAAGCGTCTACTTCATCGGTATTCAGCGTCGGGTAAATACCATATTTACTGACCAGCATTTTATTAATATCAGTAAATGAAGCCGCCTGATTAATGCCGATGCCAGGCAAATCCAGCCCGTTCAGCAGATAAGTGATAGACACATTCGGATCGACCACAGGTTTAGCGGCACTGGCGTCGGTGGACGCCAAAGACCAGAGCAAACCATTGCGGAAATTACTGCTGGACGACGAATGGGCAATATCCAGATTGACCGATAAATCGTCAGTCAGCTGATAGTCGGTATTAAAACCATAACTGCGCACTTCATCAAAGTCGGTGTTATCGTCATTAACCATTTCAATGCGGGTGTTGCCGTCGCTGGCACGCTTAATAGTGCCGCCAATCATCAGGTTATCTTTAATGATGGCGTTATCAATAATGGCCCCCCCGCTTTCAAACTTAGCGCGAAAACCGCGGGCAAAAGCTTTAGTGTCAAATTTAGAGATAAAAGCATCAGCCTTCATGGTTAATCTGTCGTGGGGCGTCCACTCCAGCGCCGCCACATAACCGTTGCGGGTTTCTTCACCGCCGCGGTGCTGCATTTCAAACCCTTCACTGATCAGCTCTAAAGGTGTGGCATCGCCTTTCACAGCATCTAAGTCTGTTTCATTGTTGTAGTTAAAACCAACAAACTGGGTCGATACGCTGGGCTGGAATAAACGGGCATAACCTAACGACAAGCCTAAAGTGTCATTCAGATATTTACCCTGATATGAAAAACTAAATCTGTCGCCCACCTCAGTGGCATCGGACACTTCATCAGCCCTGTCGTTAAAACTGCCACGGGCATTCACCACAAAGTTATGCTCTTTGGCCGCTTTTAACGGACTGGCGGTTTGCAGCTCCACTGAACCTGCCACCCCACCTTCAATCAGCGAAGCTTTGGGGGATTTATACACAGCGGCCGAGTTAATTAACTCTGAAGGATACTGGTCAAATTCGATATTACGTTTGCCACTGGTCGACACCTGCTCGCGGCCATTGAGGGTAGAAAACACAAAACCGCCTTCCATACCGCGGATATTAATTTCTGACGCCTGACCGCCGGTCCGCACCGCCGAAACACCGGGTAAACGGGTTAATGCATCGGCCATAGACACATCAGGCAAAGCGCCTAAATCATCGGCCGAAATGGTTTCAGAAACTGTGTCGTTAAAACGTTTTACATTCAAAGATTGAATCAGGCTGCCGGCAAAACTTCGCACCTCAATCACTTCAATTTGTTCTTTTTTCTCTTTTTTTGCCGTTGCAGCTGTGTCTGCAGTGGCAGTTTGCGCTGCATCTGCAGTGCTGTTTTGTGCGGAATTTTGTTGTTGCAACTGCGCTTGCGCTTCAGCTGCTGACAGCCATGGGCTCACGCCCGCTGCTGCCAATGCCAGTGTGAACACACTTAACCTGAACTTTGACATGCCTTTGTCCCCGGTATGGTTTTATCGTCATGGCGGGGACGACAAATGCATCATCCTGAGCCATATCATTTTTTTAATTTACCCTGCCTATTAATTAACCAGCCATTGCACCAGACACAATATGAATACGTATTCAGCCAGCGAAGTACGCCCTGACATCAGGCAAAGCCGCACAACCATGCGCCATGCTGGTGCAACACCTCAGACAGTGACGCCTCAAATACAACCGCAGCCTGTTTGTTTGCGCCGGATCAAGATTCGAAGTGCCGCCTTTTGCCATACTGCGCGCCATTTTTTCCAAAGAAGGCGGCCCTGATGCAAAACTCCAACCACTCCCCGGCATTTCAACCTGAATTGTTATCGCCAGCCGGTACGCTCAAAGCCATGCGGTTTGCTTTTGCTTATGGTGCCGACGCTGTGTATGCCGGTATGCCGCGTTACAGTTTGCGGGTGCGCAATAACGAATTTGATTTGGCAACGCTGGCTGTTGGTATCAACGAAGCCCATGCCCTCGGCAAAAAATTTTATTGTGTGCTGAACAGCGCGCCGCATAACGCCAAACTCGACACCCTGGTGGACGATATTGCCGAAGTGGTGAAACTGGGGCCTGACGCTTTGATCGTGTCAGATCCCGGCGTGATTTTTCTGATGCAACAACATTTCCCGCAGATGGAGCTGCATTTGTCGGTGCAGGCCAATACACTGAACTGGGCTGCAGTGCAGTTCTGGCAACAACAAGGCATCAGCAGGGTGATCTTGTCACGCGAGCTGGCGCTGGAAGAAATTGAACAGATCCGCAGCCGGGTGCCCGCCATGGAGCTGGAAGTTTTTGTGCACGGCGCCTTGTGTATGGCCTATTCAGGCCGTTGTTTATTATCAGGTTATATGGATAAACGCGACCCAAACCAGGGCACTTGTACCAATGCCTGCCGCTGGCCTTATCAAGTCAAAGCCGCCACTGAAAACGAGGTAGGTCAATTTATACCAGCCCAGTTTATTCCGGCTCAATCTGCTCCGGCGGCAAGCATCTTCCCCACTGAACCGCAACAAAACGGCCTGAACCTGCACCAACAACAGCCGGTTGAAGAGATTATTTTATTAAGTGACCCACAAAATCCCGGCGATCTGATGCCGGCTTTTGAAGATGAACACGGCACTTATATTATGAATTCCAAAGATTTAAGAGCAGTGCAGCATGTGGACAGACTGACCAGAGCCCAGGTGCACAGCTTAAAAATCGAAGGCCGTACTAAGTCGTTTTATTACGCCGCCCGCACTGCACAAATTTACCGCCGAGCTATTGATGATGCCGTGGCCGGCCGGCCTTTTAACCCGCTGCTGCTGAACGAGCTCGACGGGCTGGCCTCGCGCGGTTATACCGAAGGTTTTTTACGCCGGCATATTCCTATCAGCGAACTGCAAAATTATGAAAAAAGCGCCTCAACCAGCGACAAACAGCAGTTTGTGGGTGAAGTGTTAGCCCGCGACAGCCAAACCGGCCGGGTGTGGGTTGAAGTCAAAAATCAGTTTGTAGTGGGCGATTCTTTGCTGTTGATGTCACCCCAGGGCAACAGATACATCAGGCTGGAAAGGCTGTGGGATAAACAAGGTAATCTGGCGTTAAAAGCGCCTGGCGCGGGGCATCAGGTACAAATTGAACTACCCGAAGACATGGCAACTGATTTTGTGTTGATCATCAGAGATTTACCGCAAAATGAAACTCAAATGCAAGGTTGTGCCTGATGGCCTATTTGATTTTAGCTGACTGCATTAACTGTGATATGTGTGGGCCTGAATGCCCGAACAACGCTATTTCGTTGCAGCATCTGCAAAACCCGGAGGGCGCTATAGGTGGCGTTATAGGTGGCACTATGGATGTTACTGCGGGCAAAAAAATCTATCAGATTGATACTGCACTTTGCACTGAGTGTGTGGGTTTTTATGACAAACCCACTTGTGTTGAAGTCTGTCCTATTGATGTGGTGGTGAAATTGCCCGACACATCGCCGGGTGGCTGATTCAGTTTTATCACAACAACTGGCATGATGGCGTTATCTGCCTTTTTAAGGCTGCTTTTGAGAAGTGTTGATATGCATCTGCCTTGCCTGCTGCGTTTTGCTTTTTGGTTATGCTGCTGTTGCTGCAGTATGCCGTTTATGGCAGCAGGGCAGCAGCAACTCAATCAGCAGCCAATTCAGCAACTGTGCCAGCTGTCTGGTCAGCCTTGCCTCGATGCAGTCGAGCCTGAACTTGCCGGTGCCAAAAAGTACAGCCTGTATTGGTATCAGCTAACGCTGTACAAGCTCGACAGTCTGTTTGAACTGCAAAAAGACGATGAAT
>JAYRUI010000137.1:0-7048 GCA_041919175.1 Rheinheimera sp.
GGTTGCGAGCCACGTGCCACAACAGCCAAAGCAATTTTTACAAAGCTTCCAGCTGGTAGTTGCCGCTTTTAAAAGCATCCGCCAGCTCAAATGAGCGCTCTGTCACTGTTTGCCAATAAGTAATACGGTCGGCGTCGCTCAGTTGATTAAAGTCGGTTCTGTCCGGAATTTTGCCATAAGGCAGGCTTTTGACCCAGCTGTCGCTTGGGCATAACAACACCAGGTTATGAAAGTGCTTTTTGTTGCCGCGGCGCCATTTCAGGCTTTTATCAAACCAGCCCGGGCTTAAATGCGGGTAAAAATGCGGATACAACACCAGGCCCTGGTGGCTAAAAGGCCAGTCAAAATGGTAATCCAGAATGCCACCGTCGACAAAAACACCATCGCCAGCCTGTGCTATATGCGATACCGGCGAAATCACCAATGGGATAGCGCCTGTTGCCAATAGCGCATTTTTTAAGTTGTCGCTACCAAGCCGCACCCGTTTTGTCGGTAAATCCTTTAAGTCAGCAAAGGCCTCTGCGGCCAGTGGATGTTGGAATAAATATCTTTGATAAAAAAAGCCCAGGCTACGGCGGTGTACTAAGTTTGCCGCAGCAGTCAGGGTCAAAGCGCCAAGCTGGGCTGCTTTCGTTTGTAACTTATTGATGCCTTTAGCCCGCGCCACCACAAAATTCAGCAAAAACACCGGGTTTTCCACCACCTGGCGCAAATGATCTGCTGTTGGAAACACAGCGTCCATCACGGTCGCGGAAATAGCGCTGACCAGCTTGATATCGGCTTTGGCCGGATAACACAAAGTAC
This sequence comes from Rheinheimera sp., assembly GCA_041919175.1. Classification (GTDB taxonomy): domain Bacteria; phylum Pseudomonadota; class Gammaproteobacteria; order Enterobacterales; family Alteromonadaceae; genus Pararheinheimera. The sequence goes on from JAYRUI010000137.1 coordinate 805, forward strand.
GGTAAGCATCACAAAAACGCCGCGACGCTGCCACCGGATCGTCCTGGCCATAACAGGCAAAACGCCAGGCACCGGCTGAACTACCGAGCAGTTGCAGTGGTTTTTGCCGGCCTTTAAAAAACTCAGCACACAAGTACTGATCAAGGCCAAATAAACTAAACCACTTGGGACCACCACTGGCGCCCACTAAAACTTCAACAGCGTCGGCCGTTAAACCATGTTGTTTGATATAAGCCAGCGCAGTAGGGCCGGCTTTGACAATAAGCGGGGACGTCAACAGAGCTCCTTATCGATATAAACCGGACTTTTTTAAGAACGGTGTTTAGAACAGGCATGAAAAACCGGTATTTTTTGCATCCTGCAGATTGCTACAAAATACCACCGTACAAACGTTGATGCATTTTCTGTGCGTATTCATCGGTCATGCCGGCAATATAATCGGCAATCACGCGAGGCCCGAGACCCTGTTCCTGCTGTAGTTGCCAGCGTTGTTGGGTGTTAAAAGGCAATAATCGCAGCGGATCGCTGCTAAACGCGTGAAACAGCTGCTGTACGATGCGCTGACCACGAAACTCCAGTTGTTGTAAATTCGGGTGCAAAATAACATGACGGTATACAAAAGACTTCAGCAGTTGCAGCATTTGCTGCTCGGCAGGCGGCAACACTGCGTTATAACGGATCAAAGGTTCAGTTGCGTCCGGCAGCAGCTCTGCCCATTTCACAAGGGTTACAAGCCGGTTTACCAAAGCGCCAATGGCGTCTTTGCGGATATGATGAGCCGGGTGAAACAGCTTGTCGCCTATCTGCTGTAAGAATAAAACTGCGTCAGAGGGCCAGTCGCGGCATAGTTGCGGCAGCTCTTGTGCCCACAAACTTTGTTGCACTGTGCCTGTGACGACAGCATCTTCCAAATCATGTACACCGTATGCGATATCATCAGCAAGCTCCATAATAGAAGCGTCTAACGACTTATAACGTGATTTTAAAAATGGTGCTTGTGGCAAGGTGTCCGTTTGGGTAAAAAGCTCACGGTCTTTGGCGGACAAGGGCGCTAAAATCCAATCCAGCAAATCCTGGTCTTCCCGGTAAATCGCCTTGCAGGGTTTGTGCTTATCAATCACTTTGGGCTGAGGTATCGGGTACTTTAATAAACCCAATAAAGTACGGCGTGCTAAATCCATACCGCCACTTTCGGTATAAGGCTCGAGTTTGCCGACAATACGCAGCGTCTGACCATTGCCTTCAAAACCACCAAAATCTGCCATAACAGCGTTCAAAGCAGTTTCACCACCATGACCAAAAGGCGGGTGGCCAATATCATGGGCCAGACACAAGGCTTCCATCAGACTGTCTTCCGGCAACAACGCCAGTTGCGCTGGGGTGGTTGCATTTAACTTCAGCTGTGCAACCAGTGCAGTGCCTATCTGGGCAGCTTCCAGCGAGTGCGTGAGCCGGGTGCGGTAAAAATCATTTAAACCAACGCCCATGATCTGCGTTTTGGCTTGTAACCTGCGAAAAGCGGCGCTGTGTAAAATTCTGGCTTTGTCACGTTGCCAGGCGCTTCGATGATCCAGTGGTCTCTGGCTTGCACTGGGCTCGCGTCTTTCATTCCATGCCGACATATCAGCTCCTGAACTGCAAAATTGCCTTATGCTACGCGATTTTATATTCCCACGCGACAGGCTTTGGCGGCAATGGCGGTATGTCTTGGGTGATAAAAACCGGCTTTCAAGCAGAACCCTAAAAAAGCACTGGACAAATATTTTATAAATACTGTATAAATAAACAGTAATTTAATTCATCTGATTTTTTATCCCTGATTATCACAGAAAGAGGCAACACAATATGGCCGTGATCGTAAAATATGTGGTTGAACGCAACGGAGTAGAAAAAATGACTTTTGCTGCAAAAAGCGAAGCCGATGCTTATGACAAAATGCTGGATATGGCGGATGACATATTTGTGGTGCTTGGCGCCAGTCAGTTGATCGCTGATGAAAACATGCAGGAAACATTGGCGCTTTTCCTGGCGCAGCATAAAGATGATGTATTGCAGGCGCTTGGCGCCAAAGCAAAAATCGCCAAAAAAGACAAAACTTCAGAAGACAAAAGCATGGATGACAAAACGATAGATGACAACGAGCAGCAGGTTGCAGCAGAAGTCGAAAGTACAAAAGCTACAGAACTGAACCTGGTTGCCGCCTGATAGGGCGCTGGCAGGAGAGGCCGCCATTCTATTGTTGGATTGAGTTAAAGCTTAGCTGAAACCAGCCAGCGACATGCCGGGCAAGATAGGTTCCGGAACAGAGCGAAAAGAAAACCCCGCAAAAGCGGGGTTTTTTATGTCAGCTATTACAAATCAACAACATCAAATCACGGGGAACCCTCAGTTTTCAGCGAGTTTCTGTTCCAACTGCCGGGCTTGCTCCAGAGTTTTGCTGGCGGCATCCAGTTGTTGTTTCGCGGCTGCGAATTCAGCCGGGCTATTGGCTTTTGCCAGTAGCGCTGCCGCAGCGGTCACATCCGCCTGAGCTTTGACGACCGCAGCTTTTGCTGCCTGTAACCGAGCGCTTTTTTGCACAGCGATGGTTTGCTGAACTATTGTCTGTTGTTGGCTTAACTGTGCTTGTTCAGCCGCCATTTCAGCAGCCAAATCATCGTCAGCTGTCGCAAGCACCGCAGTTGTCGTCTGCACCTTGGTATCCACCACAGGCTGAGGCAATGTTTTGGTTTGTGCTTTTATATCAACAGCTTGATTTACAGCGTCTTGCGCCTGCACCTTGGCATCCACCACAGGCTGAACCAAAGCTATGCTTTGCGTTTTGATATCAACGGCTTGATTAACAGCCTCTTGCGCCTGCGCCTTGGCATCCACCACAGGCTGAGTCAAAGTTTTAGTTTGTGTTTTAATATCAACGGCTTGGTTGACCGCCTCTTGCGCGAGCGCTTTTGCATTCATCACAGGTTGAGTCAAAGTTTTGGTTTGTGTTTTGATATCAACGGCTTGGTTAACGGCATCTTGGGCCTGCGCTTTGATATCTGTCGCCGTTTTGACTTGCGTTTTTACCGCTGAAATATTCTCTTGAGCGCCTTTTATTTCAGCACTGACAGGTGCTGTCACTGTGTCCACAAGCTGTTGTTTTTGCTCTTCAATCTTCGCTTTTGCCACATCTTCAACCTTAGCGCCACCTAACACTGCGGTTGCCAGATTTTGTTGATCGCTGTCGAGCCCAAGCTGGGCGGATGCTTCAGTGGTAGCTTTTTGTAAGGCTTTTTGTTTGAGTTTAACCGGATCGGCATAGTCCGCTAAATCAGCAGGCCAGCTTGGTACCACTTTGGCGGCCTGATTATTGAGCTGCTCAGCAAACACCAGGGGGGCACCGCCTGACACCAGCATGACAGCCATTTGGTTAGTTTCTGAGTTCCAGACAAAACCAGCTTTTTCTGCCATTTGTGGAATAGGGCTGTGATTAGAAACCAGATAAAACAACGGGCCTTCCTGCTGCACTTTATCAGCGGTTTTTAATAAGGTCACTGCCGTATCGTAGTGTTCACCCAATAACGGCTGCATCCGGTTTTTAATCAGCGGCTGTTCCAGCAGGTTCATTTCATTAGGATCAAGACCGACCATTGGCTTTAACAATGCCCACATCAACTGACTCTGGGGTGACAACAGCAAAGCTGGCGCAACACAAGCGCCCAGCACTAAGCTAAAAGCCATCACCACTGCATATTGCCGGAATCGGTTTAAAAATGCTGACACTCGAATATCCCTGTTTTTAAATGAATAAAATTTGGCCGACAGGCTACCACAGCCAAAGATAAGCGGCCAGAGTCACGGGAAACCGGAGCCATTTATCATCGTAAAAGGTATTCAGGTCATCAAGACTTAAAAACTGAGATCACAAGCGCCGCCGTCAGTTTAACTCCCGCAGTGAAGCTGTTCTGGTTGTGCATGAAGCGAACCTCTGCCAAAAGCCGGATGCCAGTTGGTCCAGACCGGCTGCAAACCCAGTGCCGTTAATACCGCAGCCATTTCTTTGGGGCTTCGCTCATCATCAATACTAAATTGTTGTAATGCTTCGGGGGCTACCTGATAACCACCAGGCTGGGTTTTAGAGCCGGCACTGAGACTGGTGATCACCAGCGGCAATAATAAATCCCTGAGCCGGGCGTTTTCGCGGGTGGATAAAATAAGCTCAAGTTCAGGGGCAAAAATACGAAATGCACAATACAGCTGCACAAGTTCCACGTCGCCCACCACAACTTGCGGTTCAATGCCGCCACTGCAGGGTCTTAACCGCGGAAAGGCCACGCTGAACTGGCTGCGCCAATACTGTTTTTGTAAATGGCGAAGATGCGCGGCCAGATAATAAGCATCCAGCCGCCAGTCGGCGAGGCCCAATAAAATACCCAAGCCAATTTTATCGATACCTGCTTCTCCGAGCCGGTCAGGGCAATCAAGGCGCCAACGCATATCGGCTTTATTGCCTTTTAAATGATATTGCTGATACGCCTTTGGCTGATAGGTTTCCTGATACACCAGCACAGTGTCGATACCAAGCTGTTTCAGTTCCTGGTATTCAGAAGTTTTCAGTGGTTGCACTTCCAGCATTAAGCGGCTAAATAGTGGCCGCAGCAGCGGGATTTGCCGGCGAAAGTACTCCATACCGACTTTACGTTCATGTTCCCCTGTGACCAGCAGCAACTGATCATGTCCCAGTGCTTTCACCGCTTGAGCTTCTTGCAATAACTCATCGCTGCTGAGCACCCGGCGTTTGACCGCCTGGCTCATCGAAAAACCACAATAAGTGCATTCGTTGGCGCAGAGATTGGACATATAAAGGGGCGCAAATAGCTGCCTGGCAGCGCCAAATTGCTGCTTTGTCAGTTGCTGCGCCCGCTGCAGCAGTTCAGGCAAGAAGGCGGTTGCCGCAGGGCTTAATAACACGGCTAAATCAGTCAGATCAGGCTTTTGCGCATAAAGTGCTTGTTGGATACGGTTTTTATCTGCTGTGACTAGCTGCAAAGCAGAAAAATCAGTCTGTGCCAGCACTTCACTAAAGAGCGGGTTTCTTGCTGACAAGTGCATCACGCTCGCGTGCTGCGACTCCTCTGCCAAATAGGAAGTCAGAGGCGCATCCGGTTGTTGCAGATGATGCTCAGTGAATGGCGTTGTTGAGCCAATGATGTTGTCCTTCATCGCAAATAATCCAGCAAAGCATCCACAGGGCTGGTGGCGCTGGCAAAGCTTTGTGCTGGTGCAAAGCGTGACTCGAATCCGGCAACACCGGCTTCCACCGCCAGCTTAAAAGCGCGGGCGGCCAGCACCGGGTTTTGCGCCGTGGCAATAGCGGTATTTACTAGAACAGCGCTGGCCCCCATTTCAATGGCAGCACAGGCATCAGATGCTTTGCCAATGCCTGCGTCAATAATGACCGGTACTCTGGCCTGACTGATAATAATGTCCAGCATTAGCCGGTTTTGCAGCCCCTGGTTGGAGCCAATAGGGGATGCCAGCGGCATCACGGCAGCACAGCCAGCATCCTGCAGCGCCAGGCAATGCATGGGATCGGCACTGCAATAAGGCAGTACAATAAAACCCAGCTTGCACAGCGCTTTTGCGGCCAATAAGGTTTCGTGTGGATCCGGCAATAAATATCTTGGATCCGGGTGAATTTCCAGTTTGACCCAGTTGGTTTGCAATAGCTCACGGGCGAGCTCAGCGGCAAAGATGGCTTCTTTAGCGTTCACAGCTCCGGAAGTGTTCGGCAAAAGTTTTACACCGGCCTGCTGTAAAGGCGTTAATAAATCAGGGGACGGCTGACCAGGTTTGAGCCTTTTAAGTGCCAGCGTCACCATTTGGCTGCCACTGGCGCTGATGGCATCCAGCATCTGCTGTGGGCTGGCAAACTTGCCGCTTCCAAGCAATAACCTGCTGTGAAATTGAGTATTCGCAAGTTCGAACATGTTAACCTCCTGCCACCAGATTAAAAATTAACAGCTCATCCTGCGCTTGCAGTTGTTGTGTTGGCCACTGCACTTTGGCCAGCACCTGCTGATTAAGCGCTACTGCCACTTTCAGCTCCGAAAGTGGCAAGCCGCTCCACTGTGTTAACAGCTCAGTGACGGTGCTGTTTGCGCTGATAAAAAATGGCTGTTGATTCACTTTCAGTTCCATTATCACTGTCGTCATTGCCGGTATTCCTCTGATTGATTGCAGGTTTTTTGCTGTTTCGCGGGCT
>JAYRUI010000138.1:0-1093 GCA_041919175.1 Rheinheimera sp.
GCAAACGCCGGATTTATTACAACCAGGCCTGCAGCCCTTTAATGCCTTGATCACCTGTTTTAGCCTGGCAATTTTCCCTTTTGTGATACCGCCTTTTATGCAGCAGGCGCTCAACCTTGAGTTAACCCCTGAATTTTTACAACAACTGGCAGTTCATCAACGCCATGTGCTGGAGCAGGGTTTATTGCAAAACGCTGCCACTCAACAAGGAGCTACAGATGAATAAACTGCTGAGCGCCCTCACCCTGACGCTGCTTTGCGCCTGCCAGCCACAAGAGCCTTTGTCTGCTTATGGCACCCTGGAAAGGGAGCGGGTATTACTGACCGCGCCTGCCACTGAGTTATTACTGGAAATCAATGCCATTGAAGGTGCAAAGGTGAAAGCCGGGCAAACTTTATTGCAACTGGATCCCAGCTTACAGCGACTTAAAACCGCCAAAGCCGCAGCCGAAGTCAAACGCGCCGAAGCGGCTTTGGCTTTATTAAACCACGGCAACAGAGCCGAACAAATTGAAGCGGCAGCGGCCAGGCTGCAACAAACCAAAGTACAGCTGGCAGAAAGGCAGCGCCAGCTCAGCAGAGCCAGGCAGTTGCGGCAACAGGGATTGTCGGCCCAGGCCGATTTGGACGCCGCTGAGTTTGCGTTACAGCTGGCCAGCGCACAACAGGCTGATTTGCAGCAGCAGCTGAATGAACTTCAGGCCGGCAGCAGGCCAGAGCAAATAGCTCAGGCCCGTTTTAGCCTCGAAAGCGCAGCGCAAAGTTTATTCGCCGAACAAAAACTACTGGCCGATTTAACGCTACTGGCCAGTCGTGACGGTGTGCTGGAAGATTTGCCCTATCATCAGGGCGAGCGGGTGCCACAAGGTGCCGTAGTAGCAGTGATTGCCGCTAATAACGCCCCTTATGCCCGTGTTTATCTGCCACAAACAGCGCTGCACCAAATTAAAACCGGCCAGCAGGTGCAGATCCATATTGATGGTCTCACTGAGACTGTACCTGGCACAGTACGTAAAATTGCCACTGAAGCCAGCTTTACCCCTTATTTTGCTTTGCATCAGGCCGAGCGGGCGCGGTTGATGTATGTCACCGA
>JAYRUI010000138.1:1103-7040 GCA_041919175.1 Rheinheimera sp.
GAAATAAGTCTGCCGGCCACACTGAACCTGCCAACAGGTTTGCCTGTGCAACTGGTTTTGGGAGAGCAGTATGCAACTGGCCATTGATGTGCAAGGCATGAGCCGGCGTTTTGGCGATTATCTGGCAGTGAATCAGCTGGACCTGCAAATTCCGGTCGGTTGTATTTATGGGTTTTTGGGTCCCAATGGCTGCGGTAAATCCACCTCCATTCGCCTGTTAACCGGTTTATTAACACCAAGCGCAGGTCAGATAGAAGTGCTGGGGCTGCAACTGCCGCAACAAGCCGAAGCCTTGCGCCAGCAAATTGGCTATATGACACAAAAGTTTTCGTTATACGACAACTTAACAGTGCTGGAAAACCTGGAATTTGTTGCCGGTATTTATCAGCTGAAAAGGCCGGATCGCCACAGCAGAATAAGTGAACTGCTCAGACTGTATCAGCTGGAAGACAAACAAAAAGTACGGGCCGGCAGTTTAAGCGGGGGACAAAAACAAAGACTGGCACTGGCGGCGGCCACTATACACAGACCTGCGCTGTTGTTTCTGGATGAACCAACTTCGGCAGTAGATCCGGAAAATCGCCGTGAATTCTGGGAGCGTTTATTTGATTTAAGTGACGCCGGTACCACCATTCTGGTGTCCACCCACTATATGGATGAAGCCGAACGTTGCCACAGACTAGCCATTTTAGAAGCGGGCGAAAAACGTGCAGACGGTTCGCCGGAAGCGCTGATGGCGCAAATGAACGCTGATGTGTTTGAAATTAGTGGCCCGGATTTACGTGTGTTGCGACAACAACTGCTGCACTGGCCACAAGTGATGTCGGCAGCGCAAATTGGTCAGCGCCTGCGGTTAATGCTAAAAAAAACGGCGCGTTGGTCGCAGGCTGAGCTGAGCGCCAGGTTAGGTGTTTTGTATCAGTGTGAGCCGGTACGGCCTTCACTGGAAGATGTTTTTGTTGCCAATACCGGAGCTGCTTATGCTGAGTCTTTCTCGCATTTACGCCATATTTATTAAAGAGTTATGGCAGTTATCCCGCGACCGGATCACTTTTGCCATGATAGTGATGATCCCTTTAGTGCAACTGATGTTGTTTGGTTATGCCATTAACACCGATGTGCGGCAGGTGCCCGCAGCCTTGGTGGATCAAAGCGGCAGCAGCGCGTCCCGGCAACTGGCCGCCGATTTACAGGCATCACAAGCGGTGTTGTTCAGCAAAAATTTTACCGATCTGCAAAGCGCCACCAGAGCTATGACGGCCGGGCATATCAACGCTATTTTGCTGATCCCGGCCGATTATAACCGCAGGCTGGATGATCATCGCCGCGGCGACCATCGCAGGCCTTTAGCGCAGTGGATCAGCGACGGTTCAGACCCTATGCTCGGCAACGCCATAGCAGCGCTTAAGCAAATGCCTCTGCCAACGCTCAGCCCGCAACATAAAGCGGCTGCTGTGCCTGAAAGTGCGTTGTTTGAACTGGTGAATTATTACAACCCACAAAAGCGCAGCGCAGTGAATATAGTGCCTGGTTTGATCGCAGTTATTCTCACTATGACGATGATTTTATTTACCTCAGCGGCCATAGTGCGGGAACGTGAACAAGGCAATATGGAGTTTTTAATCAACACACCCATTCGCCCGCTGGAGTTGATGATTGGTAAAATTTTACCTTACATTGCCATTGGCCTGATCCAGGTGGCGATTATTCTGGGCCTTGGCCATGCGCTTTTTGCCGTGCCGCTGCCAAGCCAGTGGTTTTCGCTGTGGCTGGTGACGTTATTGTTTATTCTGGCCAGCCTGACACTTGGTTTATTGATTTCCACCAAAGCCCAAACCCAGTTACAGGCCATGCAACTGACGGTGTTTATTCTGCTGCCTTCTATTTTATTGTCGGGTTTTATGTTCCCTTATGTGGCGATGCCAAAACCGGCGCAATATATTGCTGAACTGCTGCCCGCCACCCATTATGTGCGGCTGGTGCGGGCTGTAGTGCTGCGCGACGCTCACTGGACAACCTTAACTCCAGACCTTTTGGTCTTGCTGCTGTTTATTGTGATCGGCATGACTTTGGCCACCCTGCAATTTCGCAAACGGCTGGATTAAGCAGCAACTTTGCCCACTGTTTGACATGATAGCGGCGATCAGATCAAGTCCATACAGACGGCTTGATGCTCAGATAGTTGATGCCGAAATCAACAACTGTCAGTACAATGCCCAAACAATTAACAGTAATATCACCGCATTTTCAGCACAGCTGCTAAAACAGCTGGTGCAAAAATCGCAATTTTTAAGTTGGCCAATAAGGCTAACAAACTGATCAGCAGGAAGAAAAAATGGCAGCATTTGGTAGTGTATTTATGCCTGAAATGGCAATGGCCCAATTTGACGGTAACGCCTGGGACAACAGCGCAATAGTCAGCGCCAACAGCATCAGCCTGCACCCGGGCGCCCATGTGCTGCATTATGCCAGCACCTGTTTTGAAGGTTTAAAAGCCTTTCGCCATGAAGATGGTTCAGTGGCTATTTTCCGGATGGAAAAAAACATCGCCCGTATGCTGCAAAGCACAGAATTATTATCTTTACCGAAGTTTGACCCGGCACTGCTGAGCCAGATGATTGTTGACATAGTGCGCCATTACGCCGCCGATGTACCCACACCACCGGGTTCGATGTATATCCGCCCAACCCATATCGGCACTGAACCTGCCATTGGTAAAGCCGCCACGCCAACCTTAACTTCGATGCTGTATGTGTTGTTATCGCCGGTCGGTGATTATTTTGCCGGTGGCAGCCGTGCTTTGCGTTTGCTGATGGAAAACAACGCCCGTTGTGCGCCGCATATGGGCATGATTAAAAGCGGCGGTAACTACGCCAGTGCGCTTCAACCAACAATGCAGGCCAAAGCCAAATATCAGGCCGATCAGGTATTGTTCTGCCCGAATGGCGACGTGCAGGAAACAGGCGCCGCCAACTTCCTGCTGATTGACGGCAACGAAATTATTACCAAAGCGCTGGATGCGTCTTTCCTGCATGGTGTGACCCGCGACAGCATTCTGACATTAGCGCGTGATTTAGGCATGACAGTGTCTGAGCGTGAACTGACAGTGGCAGAGCTGTTAGAACGCGCTGCCAAGCCCGGCACAGAAGCTGCCCTTTCCGGCACAGCGGCTGTGCTGGCTCCTGTTGGCACTTTAATTTATCAGGGCAAAGAAATTAAAGTAGGTTCAGGCGAACCAGGCCCAACCACCAGCAAACTGCGTCAGGCGCTGAATGATATTCAGTGGGGCAAAGCCGAAGACAAACATGGTTGGTTAACCAAAATCTAACTGCAACTCAGCTGCAGGTTGAGCCAGGAGTTCAGTCCGGAAATAATCGCAGCTATCTAGCTACACCAAAAGCCCTTTGTATTCAGAGGGCTTTTTTACATCCAAGACAAAAACCATGCTATTCCGCCCTTTTGGCCGCGCTCAGTAAAACATCAGCTTTTCATCAGACTTTATTTATGTTGTTTTTGGTCGTTGCCACCGATGCTCAGCGGCAGTTTTTAACCGGAGCACAACATGAAAAAAAATATGCTTTATACCTTTTTGGGCCTGCAAAGCCTGATGTTAACTGCTTGTGGCAGTGGCAGTTCTGCCTCGCAACCAGTCCCTGCGCCAGTGACACCACCGCCGGTATCGGCACAAACGCCTTGTGGCGTGTTAAAAGCCAATGAGCAGTGTTTATCGGTGAACAACCGCAACTTTATGCTGATAAGCCCGGCCAACAAACAGCCGTCTGCAGCGATTATTCTGGCATTTTACGGGGCTCCACCTTCTTATGGCACCCCACAAAAGCTGGACGAGTTTTTAGCCTTGCATCAGCTGGCCGACACGAAAAACTATCTGATTGCGTTACCACTCGGGGCGCCGGATTGGGCATGGGAAAGCAATGTACAGCCAGGTGGTGTGCAGAGTCCTGATACCACTTTAAGTCTGGCTATTATCGATAAGCTGGTGAACGAGCATCAGGGAGATGCCAATAAAGTCGCCACTCTTGGTTTTTCCGCCGGCGCTATGATGTCGTATCAGCTGGCTTGCCAGGTGCCCCACAGAGTAAAAGCGGCATTTACCATTGCAGGGCAGCTCAGGGGTAATTTGCAAGCCTGCACCCCGCCTGTGCCTGTGGTACTGCATCACCTGCACGGCGACGCAGATGCAGATATGCCGCTGGCTGGCCGGGTAACACAATCGGGTAATGTGATTAATAGCCTGGACGGCACTATGCAACGTTTTGTGCAGATCAATGGCTGCAGCAGCGATAAAACCGACAGCGCACCTTTTGCTATCACCGGCAATAATCAACAGGCCGTTACCACCAGCTATCAGGGCTGCTTAAAACCAACCCGCTTCACCATGATTCGGGGCGGCGTCCATCACCCGGACTATCTGAAACCGGTATTACACCAACTGCTGGAATCTACTTTTAATAGCGGATTCTAACGGGTGTTTTAGCTGTTTTTAAAACCAGACACCGCATCTTCACCAAGCGCCGGCTGTTACAGCGGCGCTTTGTTTTTTGTGATGGCGAAAAAATCACTTGCGAAGCGCTGAAATAACAGTCAATATATTTGACAACTCAAGCATCATTCAACCATACCGGCAGTATTTCAATCGATTTACTTAGCGCTGTAACACAGCAGAGGAAAGCTATGGAAACACAACATCCGGCACTTAGTCTGGTGCTGCAAAGTGCCTTGTTATGGTCAACTATGGTCAAAAAAGCTGATACGCAGCTCAGTGTGCATGGCATTAGCTTTAGCGAATTTAGCATTTTGCATCAGTTGTTTTTAGCGCCACAACAAAGGCTTAGCCGTATTGAACTGGCAAGCGCTGTTGGCCTGAGCGCTTCGGGTATCACCCGTTTATTGCAACCGCTGGAAAAAATTCAGCTGGTGGAAAAAGAACAAAATGCCCGGGATGCCAGGCAAAGCCTGGTGAAGTTATCGGCAAGCGGCCAACAGATTTATCAGGATGCGCGGCAAAGTTTAGGCTTTTTTGCCAGCCAGTTTGTCTCACCACTCACCACAAAACAGCAGGAAACGCTGGCCGAATTATTAACCAGGCTCTGAAGCGAACAAGAAAAAAGCAGGAATAAAATGACAGATTTAACTCAGGGATCGTTACGTCGCCATGTCTGGACTATGGCACTGCCAATGATGATTGGCATGTTTGTGCAGTCGTTGTATTTGTTTGTTGATCTGTATTTTGTTGCCGGATTAGGCGCCGAAGCTGTTGCCGCCGTCAGTGCCGCTGGCAATCTGATGATGCTGATTATGGCGTTCACCCAAATGCTGAATGTCGGTTGTGTGGCGCTGATTGCCCGCTACACCGGCGCCCGTGAACATCAACAAGCCAACATCGTTTTTCAGCAAGCCATGTTAATGGGGCTGGCTTTGGCGCTGCTCACCTTAGTACTTGGTTTTGGCCTGAGCGGTCTGTATATCAAGCTGCTGAGCGCCGATGCTGCAGTGCAACAACTGGCAGCACAGTTTTTGCTGGCCTATTTGCCCGGGCTGGCCCTGATGTTTGTCTCTACCGCTATTGCCGCCGCATTGCGTGCTGTGGGCGTGGTTAAACCGGCCATGCAAGTACAACTGGTCACTTTGCTGCTGAATATTCTGCTGGCACCGGTGCTGATAGCGGGCTGGGGCACTGGTTATGCACTGGGCGTATTTGGCGCTGGTCTTGCCAGCAGTATTGCAGTAGCGCTCGGCGTGCTGTTGTTATGGCGCTATTTTTTGAAAAGCGACCACTCAGTGTTGCAGCTGCCGAAAAACTGGCGTTTTGATGGCAAAGTCTGGCGCCAAATCACCGCTATTGGTGTACCGGCCGGTGGCGAATTTGCTTTGTTGTTTGTATTTACCGCTTTTGTCTATTGGATCATTCAGGATTTT
>JAYRUI010000139.1:0-7030 GCA_041919175.1 Rheinheimera sp.
AATTTGGTTACGAAAAACATCGGCTGCCACTTTGAGCACCTGTTGCGGGAAATCATTCACCTCCGATAATGCGCCCGACAACTGCCATTCCATCAGCAAATTGCTTTGGCTGATGGTGTCAAAACGGGTTTTAAACTCTAAGGCGGCCGATTTTACTTTGGTGATGTCGGCCAGAATGGCGATATAACTGTGGTGCACACCACGTTCATCCCGCACCGGGTTGCTGGTGACAGAAATCCATAACGAGGTACCGTCGCGGCGGTGAATTTCAATTTCGTCATAAAAGGCGTTGGGCGCTGCCAGCTCTGCTTCCATTCTGGCCTTGGTGTCTAAATCAGTTTTAGGACCAATCAGCACTTCGGCAGCGACATGGCCAAGCATCTCCGACTCGCTGTAGCCGGTCATCCGGCTAAAGCCTTTATTCACATACTGAATTTTCCGGTCGGCACTGGAAATAATCACGGCATTGTCGGTTTCATTGGCCACCATTGACAACAATTTAGCTTCTTCTTGTCGTTGGATTTCTGCCGTAATATCCGAGGCATATTTCACCACTTTCATCACCTCGCCATCCGGCCCTAAAATCGGGTTGTAAGTGGCGTGGATCCAGACCGGCTGGCCGCCTTTGGTCAGCCTTTTAAAGTCGGCGGTTTGATAATGGCCCTGACGCAGCTGCTGCCAAAACTGCCGGTAATGTTCGGAGTTGGCTTCTTGTGACTCAATGAAAATACGGTGATGTTTGCCCTGAATTTCGCTGAGCTGATAGCGCATCAGCTGCAAAAAATTGTCATTGGCGGTTAAAACCTGGCCGTCCAAATCAAACTCAATCACTGCTTCTGCCCGCTGAATTGCGTCAATTTGGCTTTGCATATCGGCGCGTTGCATGACTGCGCGGGTAACGTCGGTGGCAAATTTAATAATACGTTGCACCTGGCCGTTGCGCAGAATTGGGGTGTAACTGGCCTGGATCCACACTGTTTTACCGGATTTGGTCCGGCGTTTAAACTCTGCTGTTTGTGCTTTGCCGGCGCGGAGGTTGTCCCAAAAACGTTGGTAGTCGGCAGATTGACTGCTGGCACTGTCTAAAAAAATCTTGTGGTGTTTGCCCACGATGTCGTGCAGTTGGTATTCAAGTAAATTCAGAAAATTGCGGTTGGCATGCACTATGGTGCCGTCTAACTTAAATTCAATCACTGCTTGTGTTTGATGCAGCGCCTTTACAATGTCGTCATTGCCGCTTGTTTTACCAAAAAATCTTAACATAACAACCCCAAAGGTTACTTTTTGTTGTGCCCAATCCCGGTAGCAAAAGCCTAGTTGCAGTGTGCAAAGGCGACAAGTAAATCATGGGTTAAATTTTTCCCATTTTCATAGGGTTATTGTTGTTTTGTGCAACCTTAGCTACACCACATAGATGCCGTTGTTATGACATGTTGGGCTTGCGTTGCCGCGAGGTTTCGCTAAAGGCTGGGTTAAGATGGCAGAAGGAGGGTTGTACAGCAAAAAACGCAGTAAAAAAAAGAGGCACCAAAGTGCCCCAAAGTACATCGCACAGGATAAAAACGGTTTCAAATCGACACTCAGTATTGTGGGTCACCACAGCTTTTTTGCCGGCACGGCTTTGCATCTATATCCACAAAACATTATGCGCTGGCGAGTGCTTGCCAACGTAGTGAATAGCTGCACCTTTTTTCTTCTTTTTGGGTTATCCGCCACATGAATTGTTACTTGGTAACTTTTATTATTTTGCTTGATTGTTATTTTTTAACAAGATATTTTAATGAAGTTCAGTAATTATTTTTTCGCCTGAAAAATACCGGGGTGCGGAGGTTTTTTTGTCCACCACAATGGCCGTGTTGCCAAAATTCAGTGACAAAGGCGTGGGTGATTTGGCGTTATGGCCACACCCTGGCTGGAATTTATTGGCGGAAGAACTCAGTTTGCCCGTGGCTGTACTGGATGCAAAAAAACTTCAGCAAAACCTGATTTGGATGCAGCAATTTGCCAACAAGGCCGGGGTGCAATTAGCGCCCCATGGCAAAACCGGCATGATGCCGGATTTATTTCTGGCGCAGATAACACAAGGTGCCTGGGGCATCACTCTGGCCACTGTGCCGCAAGTGGCGGCAGCTTTTGGCGCCGGAGTCAGGCGGATTTTGTTGGCCAATCCGCTGGTTGGCAAACGTCAGCTACAGCTGGTGGCAGAGATGATGCGCCAGGGGCTGGAGTTTTATTGTCTGGTCGACAACAGCGCGAATGTCAGGCTACTGGCAGAGTTTTTTGCCGCAGAGCAGTTACAGCTGAATGTGCTGTTGGAAATTGGCGTGCCGGGCGGGCGCAGTGGTTTACGTTCTCTGGCACAGGCAAAAAGCCTGACCGAGCAGATAGTGACCTTGCCCGCGCTGCAACTGCGGGGAGTGGAGTTTTACGAAGGGGTGATGAAAGACCCGGACCAAAGTCAGCGAATCCGGAATATCCGCCATTTTGTCGACCAATGTATTGCTTTTACACTGGCGTGCCGCGCCGATGGGCTTTTTGCACCCGGAGATATTTTATTCAGTGGCGCTGGTTCTGCCTGGTATGACTTAGTGGCAGAGCAGATTGGCGCTGCTGGCCTGGCACAAACCGACGCTGTTGCAGGAGATCAGAGGGCACCAAGGCAGCAGCAGGGATCGCCACCACAATCCCAAAAAATAGTGCCGCTGCTGCGCCCGGGTTGTTATCTGTTTTTTGATTTGGGTATTTATCAGCAAGCGCAGCAGCTGCTGCTGGCACGCAGTGCTTTGGCTTGTGGTGTGGTGGGTGAGCTACAAAATGCTTTGGAAATATGGGCTTATGTATTGTCGTTGCCGGAACCTGGTTTGGCGGTGATTGGCATGGGGAAAAGAGATATCGCTTTTGACGCCGGTTTTGCGCTGGTGCAGCAATATTACCGGCCTGGTACCGCAGCGCCTGTGGCGGCCGATCGCCGTTTTGTCATTGAAAAAATGATGGATCAGCATGCCCTGTTAAAAATGCCGGCGGACGCTGTGTTAGCCGTTGGTGATATGCTGAGTTTTGCCGGTTCACACCCTTGTTTAACGCTGGATAAATGGCGTTATCTGGCGGTGCTGGACAGCGATTATCAGGTACGGCAGTTGTACCCCACCTTTTTTTAGCACCAGTAGCAAAAGTTGTTGCTGGCAGCACCTGCCCGGGCAGGGCTTTTTTGAAGGAATTTGTTTGTGGATATTGTTTCACGCATACATGAATGTCTGGCCCATTTAAGGCCGTCTGAGCAAAAAATAGCGCGTTTTATTTTAAGCGACCTGAACTACGCAGCCAGCGCCAGTATTGGCGAGCTGGCGGAAAAAGCCGAGGTGAGCCATGCCAGTATCACGCGGCTGGCACGGGCGCTGCAGTGCAACAATGTACGGGATCTGAAGTTAAAACTGGCGCAGTCGGTAGCGGTGGGTGAGCGGTTTATCACTGAATCAACGGTGGAAAAAAAGGATATTCCGGCCATTTACAGCGCTATTAACGAAATTTTGTTGTTAAACACCGGACTGATTAGTCAGCAGATGATCGACAGCGCCAGCGATTTAATGATCCAGGCACCCAAGGTGCTGATTTTTGGTGTCGGTGGCGGCAGTTCCATTATGGCGCAAGAGTGTCATAACCGGCTGTTCCGGCTTTGTGTGCAAAGTAATGCTTATTCAGATCCGCTGCTGATGCGGATGACGGCCGCCAGTGTGGATAAAGGTGATGTGGTGCTGTGTTTGTCACTCAGTGGTTATAGCCCCGAAGTGGAAGCTGCAGTGCAGATTGCCAAAGACTATGGAAGTCAGGTGATAGCCATTTGCCCGGACAGCCGGTTATCGAAACTGGCCGATGTACATTTGCCAATCCTCACGCAAGAGTCTGATTTTATTTATAAACCAAGCGCTTCGCGTTACGTGATGCTGGCGGCCATCGATATTCTGGTCAGCCAGATAGCGGTGCTGAATCAACGCAAATCACGGGAAAAACTGCGCCGCATTAAACACGAACTGGACGAGCACCGGCATGGCCCGGAGCGTCTGCCTCTGGGAGACTAAATTTGAAGTCTGCTGCGCCTGATGTTGAATACGACCTGTTGTTTTTAAAGGCTTTAGTGATAGACGGTACTGGCGCAGTGGCCAAGTTACAGGATGTGGCGCTGCTGGGAGACCGCATTGCGGCCATGGGGGATTTAAGTCAGGCGAAAGCAAAAAAGCAGATCCAGGCCGAAGGTTTAGTGTTGGCTCCTGGTTTTATCGATGTGCATACTCACGATGATTTAGAACTGCTGCGTAACCCGCAGATGCTGGCCAAACTTAGTCAGGGCGTGACGACTGTGATCACCGGCAATTGTGGCATTAGCGCAGCACCGGCTACCTTAAGCGCACCACCGCCGGATCCGATGAATTTATTAGGCCAGCAACAGGAATTTAGTTACCCCAATTTTGCCGATTATGCCGCTGCGATAAACCGGGTGCAGCCGGGCGTGAATGTGGCTGCGCTGGTGGGGCACACCACTTTGCGAAATGCGGTGATGACGGATTTATCCAAAGCGGCAACAAACGCCGAAATCACCCAAATGCAACAACTGCTGCGCCAGAGTCTGGCGCAAGGGGCTTTGGGGTTAAGCTCGGGCCTGGCCTATCACAATGCTTATGCCGCGCCGGCGGCTGAACTGGCTGCAGTTGGCGAAGCGCTGGCGGAATTTGGCGGCATTTATACCAGCCATTTACGCAGTGAATTTAACGACATTATTCCGGCTTTGGCCGAAGCAGCCGATTTGGGTGTCACCCTGCAAGTGCCGGTGGTGATTTCGCATTTAAAATGTGCCGGCGTTGCCAACTGGGGGCGCGCGGCCGAAGTGATCAACTTTATTAGCAACAGGGCAGCGCAACAGCCACTCAGCTGTGATTGTTATCCTTATTCCGCCAGTTCCAGCACGCTCGACTTAAAGCAAGTCACCGGCGACTTTGAAATTTTTATTACCTGGTCTGAGCCTTACCCTGAAATGGCAGGCAAAACGCTGGCGCAAATCGCAACGCTTTGGCAATTGCCGCTGCAGGCTGCTGCCGAAAAACTGTTACCTGCCGGTGCCGTGTACCACGGCATGAGCGAACAGGACGTGCAACATATTCTGCAGTACCCACCAACAATGATTGGCTCGGATGGGTTGCCCTGCGACCCCCATCCACATCCCAGACTCTGGGGCGCTTTCCCGCGGGTGCTTGGTCATTACAGCCGCCATTTGCAGTTATTCAGCCTGAGTGAAGCAGTGCACAAAATGACCGGACTTTCCGCAAGCAACTTTAAACTGCAAAACCGTGGTGTGATAAAACCAGGAAACTTCGCCGATTTAGTGCTGTTTGACGGCGAAAAAGTAAAAGACAATGCGGATTTTGTGAATCCAATTCAGCAGTCGGCTGGCATAGAGCAGGTGTATGTCAACGGCGTTTTGGCTTATCGCCAGGGTGAATTATTGCCAGAGCGTAGTGGCCGTTTTTTAGCAGCCAGTGGGCAAGCCGAGGCTTAAAAAACGCCGCTGTTTTTAACCAGGTTCCACAGACAGGAGCAACAAGATGATCAAAAGGTTTGGTGTGGAAGGAGGGACCGGCACCGGTGGCCAACATTTACCTTTTTCCCGCGCGGTAGAGGCCGGTGGCTGGTTGTATGTGTCGGGCCAAACGCCAATGCGCGACGGCGAAGTGGTGGAGGGCGGCATTGTTGAGCAGTCGCGAATTGCCATTGAAAACTGCCTGGCCATCATGCAGGAGGCGGGTTATGGCCTGGAGCACGTAGTGCATGTCACAGTGGTGCTGACTGACGCCCGTTATTTCAGTTCTTTTAATAAAGTATTCCGTGAGTTTTTTGCTGCTCATCCGCCGGCCCGTATTTGCGCCGTGGCCGATCTGGTGGTGGACTGCAAAGTGGAAGTGGATGTGACCTGTTACAAAGCGCCCTGAAACTGGGCCGGATGGCGTAATCACAATCTTGGCATCAATACCAATGCCATTTACTTAAAAATCGGCAGCAGAATCAATAGAGTAGTTAACAGAAGAATTAATAAAACAAATCACAGTAATACCAACAAAAAATAAGCCAAAGGCCAAAGTAGCCTGCTGGTGCAAAACACAAAACGGGGAAATCAGCATGCAACATCAGGCACTGTTTTTGGGTGGTTTTTTGTTCTATCTACTGGCGATGATCGCCATTGGCTGGTGGGCGTCGAAGCGGCAGCAGCAAGGGCAGACAGCGGCGCAGCAAGGTGAAGGCTTTTTATTGGGTGGGCGCAGTCTGCCATTCTGGCTCACGCTTGGCACTACAGTAGCGACTATGGTGGGTACAGGGTCGTCGATGGGCGCTGTTGGGTACGCCTATCACCATGGCTGGGCCGGCACTTTATATGGCATTGGCGGCGCTTTGGGTATTTTGTTGCTGGCCTGGCTATTTGCCCCTGTACGTCAGCTGCGTTTTATGACGATGAGCGAAGAGCTGAGTTATTACGTCGGCGCTGACAGCCTGGTAAAAAATGCGGTGGCGCTGATTATTTTTGTGGCTTGTATCGGCTGGTTAGGCGCGCATATTCTGGGCGGCAGCATGTATCTGGCCTGGCTTACCGGGTTGGAGCAACATCAGGCCAAGTTGCTGATTGCCGCCGGTTTTGCCATTTATGTCATTATTGGTGGATACACAGCCGTGGTATGGACAGACGCCATTCAGGCACTGATTTTATTTGCCGGTTTTATCTTGATGGCGCTGTTTGCTGTGCATGCAGTGGGCGGCTGGCAGCTGCTGCAGCAGTCGGTGGCGTCGCACCAGATTGTAAGCCCGGGGTTATTGCCATCGGTGTCGCTGGCGGGGGCTATTTTAGTGGGGGTGCTGGCCACCCCTTCCTTCCGGCAACGTATTTATTCCGGTTTAAATGTGTCTACTGTGCGCCGCTCTTTTGTCTGGTCTGGTGTGTTGTATCTGGGGTTTTGTTTTATTCCGGCGCTGCTGGGCGCTGTTGCCTGGT
>JAYRUI010000140.1:0-7029 GCA_041919175.1 Rheinheimera sp.
GCAAGGAGAGTCAGATGAAATCTATAGCCCTGGTGGCTCACGATGGTAAAAAAGCTGAAATGCTGGCCTGGGTACGCCAGCATGCGGAATTTTTCCAGCAGAAAACGCTTTACGCCACCGGCACTACAGGCCGCTTGTTAGCAGAAGCTTTGCAACTTCCCGTGCATTGCCTGGCCAGCGGCCCACTGGGCGGCGACCAGCAAATAGGTGCTTTAATTGCGGAGCAAAAAATCGATTGGTTGATATTTTTTTGGGATCCATTGAGTTCACAACCCCATGATCCTGATGTAAAAGCCTTGATCCGTCTGGCTGTGGTCTGGAATATTCCGGTGGCCTGCAACAGCGCTACTGCTGATTTTATTGTGCATTCAGCGCTGTTTAATCAGAATTACCAACGGTTGGTACCGGATTTTTCTGCCCACCAAACCCGGTTTGATAAGAACGGTTTTGATAAAAACTAAGCAGTTCTAACGCGAAGTTATTTGCCAGGCGTAGCTTGCTGCTGTTTGGCTTTTTCAATTCGTTCTGTGCTTAACGGATGAGAGCTCAGGTATTGCGTCCATTTTTCCATGTTTTCGGCATCGCCCTGCTGGCTAATGGCCGTCATCGCATCCGCAAAAGCTTCAGCACTTTTGCCAAGCTGCAGCAAGGATGTGGTAGCAAATAAGTCTGCTTCAGCTTCCATCTCACGGGAAAAGGCCGCTTGCATCAGGCTGCTGCCACTGCCGAGTAACACTTCACTCAGGCCTTCCAGATCGTTAAACAATAACGCCAGCACCATGGTGGTTGCTGTGGACTGCGCCAGCAGTTTTAAACCATGTTGATGCTCTACATGGCCAACTTCATGCAGAAACACTGCCAGTAGCGCATCAGGATTTTTTTCCAGTAAAGTCACCAGCTCGTCGGTAAAGACGATAGTGCCAGCCGGCAAAGCAAAAGCATTGGCGCCCATGCCTTTGGCCTTGCGAAACTGAATATTGGCGTTGATATTTTGCGCTTGTGGTAACTGCGCCAAAGCGGCAAGCCATTGCTGGCGTAACTGTTGTTGTTGCTGCTCTGGCAGGTTGGAAACGTCCAGCATGGTGTTATCGAGCATCACCATGCTTTGACTATCAATAGTTTCGCTGACCGCTTGGGGTAAATGGGGCACCAGCCCTGCCGCAAATTGCGGTAAGCCGGTGGTGATCAGCCACCACAGTGTCAGCGGTACCAACAACACTGATAGCAGGATGGCCACTTTGTGTTGCTCAAGCCTTGTGGCCAAAGCCATTTGTCTTTTAGCGTTCAGCCTGAGTGTCACATCATCCGGCACAAAATAACTGCCGTCATCAAACTGCACTTCTACTGCCAAACCGGGTAAATCTATGCCGTTTTGGTAGTTGTTACCTTGCCACAGCAGTTCATTGGTGTCGGCGGCCCTGAGTTGCAACTGTTCTCCTTGTTGCAAAAAGGCCGCACAACAGGCACTGCTGCCGGCAAAATAATAAGTGCCTTTATACTGCTGCATCAGGTTAAAGAAAAATCTGCATCATATAAATCGGCTGCATCTTCGGCAAAAGCTGAAGATTCCTGTGTCAGACGGTCACGCATTTTGTCTAACGCTTCCTGTACTGTCACTTCAGTGTGGTCCGCCAGTAATTTACTCATGCGGATAGTGGCCCATGGATAAGCCAAACCTAAAGTACATACCAGCGCCAGCAGATTGGTAAGTTGCAAGCTAAACAGCTGCATCACAGGTACATCAGATTTAAATGTCACCAGTTCCGGCAGGGTGGCGCTATTAAATAAATGGTTCCGGATCATGGCTTTATAGATTGCACCGGCTAAGGTCAACACCACAAAATAACCAAAAAACAGTGGGATCATCACAAATGGAGACGGTTGTTCCATAGTGCCAAATAACGGACCTACAGCCGCAACAATACCGGCTCCAACTAAAAGCAGCGCCAGGGTAACGCCAAAAGCCGCAAAAACCGCTTTGTAATAACTACCGGTTTGGGTGTTTACTTCCAGCTGTTTGCCGCCGTAGGTAATGTTTTCGTAGACGAACTGATCCAGCTTTTTAATTGCCCAGGGCATCGCCAGATATAAAGTGAATATCGATAAAAATGGCAGCAGCAGGAAATAAATAAAAGCGTCACCATAACTGCCATTAAAGCCAAAACGCACATTACGGTAAGACGTCATGCGCAGGTTAAAACGAATGCCTTGCACCAATAGCCAGGGCAGAATAAATAATAACGCGATACTAAACAGCGCCCCTAAAAAGGGGATCACTGACGTCAGGATGGAAATCACCACAAACAGACCAACAGCTAACAAGCGGCCTTTGAGAATTTGCATCGGTGTTGCCAGGTAACGGAAGTTGTGGCCGTCCACTTTGGTGTGGCCATAAAAATACTGTTTATTCCGCACTTTTGCCCAGGCGCTATAGATGCCAAGTGTGACGATAGTCAGCAAGATATTGACGATCCAAATACCAAAATATTCGCCGGCCTGACCGCTAAAAGCAATTCTGCTGCGGCGCAGTGGTTTGGGTGTGGGGGCTACGGTGGAGATTGAGCTTTCCATCTGACATTCCTTGTTAATGGTTGTGAATAAAAGTAAATGTCGAGTTTATCTTTGCGCAGATCCTTTTGTCGAGTTTGTGTGCGTTTTTTTCAGTGTTTTTCGCAAAGTTGTCGTGAAATAGCTGCAACGCCGCTGTTTTTCCGGATGATAGATGCAGTGAGCCGCTGTTAATTGCTGGCAACATGCTGCCAGCTTTGCATTTCATAAATGCGCGAGATGCAACGTTCAAACGCAAATTGAAGCTGACTGGCCTGATATAACTCAGTCACTGCCACTTCGCTGGTCAGCAGCAATAAACAACCTCTGTCATAACATTCGTCCACTAATGCAATAAAACGTCTGGCTTCGTTGTCGAGTTTGCTGACAAACACATCACTATGTTCCCGTTGATAATTTTCTTCCACCCCATGCAAGATGGCGGTATCAGAGACTTGTTGAAACTGTGGAATATTCGCTACCGCAATGACACTGAATTTGTCTGCCAGCGCCATATAATCGAGCTGACTGCGTGGCCCGGAGCAAAGTGCCATAAAATCAAAACCAATGGCCTGCTGATTACACCATAATGCCGGAATAGTTCTTTGCTGGATTTCGATACTTGTGCAGTCTTGCAGTGGGCCCGTCAGTTGTGCTGTCAGGTTTTTCAGCCAGTCTCCGGCCAGGTTCTGGCCGTAATAACAAAAATCAGCCGCAGCCATTCTGCGGTAATCAATGCCATTATCCAGCGCGACCAGATCGCAATATTGTTTTAATAAACTGATGGTTGGCAAAAATCTGCTGCGTTGCAGGCCATTGGCATACAAATTATCCGGGGGTGAATTGGATGTGGTGACCAGCACCACGCCGAGTGCAAAAAGCTCCCGCCACAAGGTGCCAAGCAACATGGCATCGCCAATATCGTTGACAAAAAACTCATCAAAACAAAGCAGTTGATAGTTGCTGGCCCAGTTTTTAGCAACCAGCTGCAGCGGGTTGGCTGCACCGGTCAGGGCGTGTAATTCCCGGTGCACCCGCGCCATAAAATGATGAAAATGCAGCCTTATTTTGCGGGTGGTTGGCAAATGATTAAAAAAGCTGTCCATTAACATGGTTTTGCCACGGCCCACAGGGCCATAGATATACAAACCGCGACAAGGTTGTTCTGCAGTTAAGGCTTTGCTGATGGCGTCAAGCTGTTGCAGGCATTGCCACTGCGCTTCGTCAAATTGCAGATTGGCTGTTGCTAGCTGTTGTTGATAGGCGGTGAGCATCATAAACCTCTGAAGAAGCTGCTGGCTGCATTCAACAAAACGCTGAAAGCCTTTGGCAATAAAAAGGCCGCTACGATAGCGGCCTTCATCAGTCTCAGCAAGAGCGCCAGCCTTTAAGCGCTTGGGCCTTTGCCAATATAACGTTCCAGCCAGTTCAGCACTTCGTTGTACCAGAATAACGAATTATTCGGTTTTAAGATCCAGTGGTTTTCGTTGGGGAAATACACCAGCCGGGCATCCACGCCTTTGCCTTTAAGTACGCCATAAATTTCCAGCCCCTGATTCACCGGCACGCGGTAATCCTGCTCACCGTGGATCACCAGCATCGGTGTTTTAAAGTTTTCGGCATACATGGCCGGGCTGACTTTCAGTACATTTTCTTTTTTCTCCCATGGCGAACCGGCATAAGCATGCACGCGGTGAATGGTACTGTCAGAGGCAAACTGCGCCATTAAATCGTACACACCGGCATGATTGACTAAGGCTTTGTATTTGCTGCTGTGACCGGCAATCCAGCTCACCAGATAACCGCCGTAACTGCCGCCGGCCGCTGCAATGCGGCTTTCATCGATATAACCGCGTGACACCATGTGATCAATGGCGGCTTCTGAATCAAAAAATGGTTTTGTAGCATGGTCACCGTGAATGGCTTCAGCAAAAGCTTCGCCAAAACTGGTGGAACCATGGAAGTTCGGCATAATGGTGACATAACCGGCAGCGGCAAATACCTGCGGGTTCCAGCGGTAGTTAAAATTGTCGCCAAAATAACTGTGTGGCCCGCCGTGCAACAAACTCAGCAGCGGCCAGCGTTTTTTCGCGTCAAAGTTGGGCGGAAACACCACAAACATCTGAATTTGTTTGCCGTCGCTACCGGCAAAAGACATTTCTTCGACTTTGCCAAACTGAATGCCTTGTTGTTGCTGATGATTAAACTGGCTGATTTGTTTTAAGGTACGGTTTTTATTATCCAGATAAAAAATTTCCGGCAGCTGACTGATGCCGTGTTGCACCAGCACAAATTGTTGTGGCCCTGCCACCTGGAACTGTTCGTTGCTGGCCTGACGCAACACTTGTTTTACCGCGCCACCTTGCACCGGAATAGAAAACACCGACTCACGCGCTTTGTCGGCGGCAATAAAATACAACATGGTGCTGTCTTTGGAGAAATACCAGCTGGACGGTGATAAATCGACATTCGCTGCCATGGCGGTTGCGGTTTTGCTGGCCAGGTTAAAGCTCATCAGCTTGACATTATCTTCGGTAAAATCCAGCCGGCTTTGGGCGCCGTACACCAGGGTTTTGCCATCCGGACTAAATACCGGATTGCCGTCGCTGGCTTTATTGGCCTCGGTAATATTGATAAATTTGCCGCTGCCGTCTGTGCCAAGCAGCAGAATATCGTGGTTCAGCTCGTTGTAAGGCGGTGGGCTGGTAATGGCACTCACTGCGATAGTTTTGCCGTCCGGTGACAGATCAAACTCGGGCGCGCCATTTAAATTCATCAGCGTTTTCCAGCCCGGCGTTAAATGGCGGATCACACCGGTGTCTACCTCTACGGTAAAAAAGTGTGGGTAAGTTTCGTCGGTTAACCAGTGATCCCAAAAGCGATACATCCGGTTTTCTGTCACTTTGGCGCTGACTTTATTGTCTTTTTCTGCTGCTTTGGCGGCAGCTAACTTTTGAAAATCGCCATCAAAACCGGCCGGTACCTCAGCAACAAATAAAATTTGTTTGCCATCCGGCAGCCAGACCGGCGATGAAACTGCCACCGGCAGCTGGGTGATGTTTTTTGCTTCCCCGCCAAACACCGGCAATACAAACAGCTGGTTTTGCTCATGACCCCGTTTAGACACAAAAGCAATATTGCGGCCATCCGGGCTCCAGGCGGGCTGCGTGTCGCTGTCGGCATGTTGGGTTAAGGGCGTGGTTTTGCCACCAGGCAGCTCAATCAGCTGCAAATCGGCATTGCCTTTATCGGTTTTTAAGTTGTACTTCGTCAGGCTAAACACGGCACGGCGGCCATCCGGTGACACTGTTAAACCGGCGGGGCGGGCCACTTGCCAGACAGCTTCTGCGGTTAATGGTTTTGCTTCGGCCAGCGCAAAACCGGAAAAAAGCGCTAACAAACTGATCGAAAAGGCTAATTTCATAAAATAGTTTCCAAGATACCAAATGGCTCTAAGCATAGGGTATGCATTGTGCTACTGGCAACAACAGTGCAGCCGGTCAAAGTTTAATGGTCGTCAGGCTGAGACGAAGTTTTTGAGACCTATTCTCGTTTTTGTTTATACTAGCGCTCTTTGCCAGGCCTGATGACCCGCGCTGCAGCCTGGTGTTTTGGCTAGTCAATCTCAAAAGGAACAACGAATGAAGCGTCAATTGATGGTGTTATTGTTTTCCAGCGTCGCAGCTTTAGCACAGGCGGCCGAAGTGAATGTGTATTCAGCCAGGCAAGAAGAGCTGATTAAACCTGTGTTGGATAAATTCAGTGCCGACACCGGCATTAAAGTGAACCTCATTACCGGCAAACCCGACGAATTGATTAGCCGTATGGCGAGTGAAGGCCGCAACAGCCCTGCGGACCTGTTGATCAGCACCGATGTGGGTCGTTTATACCGCGCCCAAACGCAGGGTTTGTTACAGCCGGTGCAATCTGAGCTGTTAGATAAAGCCATTCCGGCGCATTTACGCGACCCACAGCAACACTGGTTTGGTTTAACTTTACGCGCCCGCCCGGTGATTTATGTGCCGGGTAAAGTGGATACAAGCCACATCAACACCATTGAAGATTTAACCAAAGCCGAATTTAAAGGCCGTATCTGTATTCGTTCTTCCGACAATATTTATAACCAGTCGATGCTGGCGGCCATGATTGCCAGTGTCGGCGAAGCCAAAACGCTGGAATTTGCCAAAGGTTTAGTGGCGAATTTTGCCCAGCCGCCAACAGGCGGTGACCGCGACCAGATCAAAGCAGCGGCTGCCGGTGTTTGTGATATCGCCATTGCCAATACTTATTATCTGGCCGGTATGTTTGATGATGCCAAAGACGCTGCCGCTGCCAAAGCGGTGAAAGTGTTATGGCCAAACCAGCATGACCGTGGCGCCCATATCAATATTTCAGGCGCCGGTATTGCCAAATATGCACCCAACAAAGCAGCTGCACAGCAACTGATTGAATATATGGTGAAACCTGAAGCGCAAAATTGGT
>JAYRUI010000141.1:0-3819 GCA_041919175.1 Rheinheimera sp.
AGAAGGTATTCTGGCCGGTATTTCATCAGGTGCGGCTGTGGTCGCGGCTAAACGTCTGGCTGAACTGCCGGAATACGAAGGCAAGAATATTGTGGTTATTCTGCCCTCTGCTGCAGAGCGCTATTTAACCAGCCCGCTTTTTGCTGACATTTTTACCGAGCAAGAGTTACAAGCTTGATTTAAAAGCATTTAAGTAAATTTCAAAGGCCGCCAAGCGGCCTTTTTCTTTACAGCGCCGGCTAAAAGCAGCACACTGAGGGTCTTATTAGCGAAGCCGCAAGGTGTTTTATGCGTGTTATTTCCCTGTTATTCATATCTACGTTGTTATTTGGTTGTGGTGATGAGCCTGACACTAAAGAAGCAACCTCTTCTGCCGCCACTATTGCCGAAGTGCCTGAATCAAATGCCGTGAAGTTTTTTAATGCCATTCTGATTGAAAACGACTTAAACAAAGCGAAAAAACTGGCAGTACCTTCGATGGCGCGGGTACTGGGCAGTTATTCCAGCGGGAAAGCGGCAGGCCGCACTTTATTTAATATGCGGTATGACAAACTGGAAATTACCGTTGAAGATACCAACAAAAACGTCCGTGAGTTTTATACCGATAAAGCGGATGTCATGCTGATATTTACCGGTGAGTATGACGGCGGCAAACGCGTTGATATGCGGATGGTGAAACTGGTGAATCAAAAAGGCAAATGGCTGATTTCTGAAGTAAAAACCGATCCATTTGCCCGTACTGGTATTTAATTTTTCTGACGGCTGAAAAAGCTTGTCAGCGCCTGCTGGCAAGCGTCGGTATGTAACAAATGTTCAAATACCGCAAGCTCCTGGTGCAAGACCTGTTGCACCAGTTGTTGCTGCGGTTGGCGCAACAATTTTTTCGACTGTACGACAGCTTCTTGTGGCAAGGCCGCCAGTTGCTGCGCTTTTTGCTCTGCGTGGGCAAACAGCTGCTCCGGCGCCACCAACTGATTCACCAAACCAAATTTATGCGCCTCGTCACTGTCAAAGGCCTCACCCAACAGCAGATACTGCGCCGCTTTCTGATAGCCCATCAACTTTGGCAATAATAAGCTGGAAGCCGCTTCCGGACACAAACCAAGCGCAGTAAATGGCATCTGAAAACGACAACCCGGTGCTGCATACACCAAATCACAATGCAGCAAGGCCGTGGTGCCAATCCCAATGGCAAGCCCGGCAACTGCCGCTACCACTGGTTTGGAGAAATGACTTAAGGCATGCAAAAACATCACGGTCGGATGTTCGGCGTTTAACGCCCCAGCCGCCACAAAATCAGCTAAATCGTTCCCGGCACAAAAACAATTTTCTTGCCCTCTGAGCACAACCACATGCACTGAAGGGTCCATGTCGGCTTGTAATAAAGCTTCGGTCAGAGCCAGATACATCGCACTTGATAATGCATTTTTTTTATCCGGCCGCGCCAATGTCAGCGTCAACACCGCGTGCTGCTGACTTTTAATTATTGTCATCTTGTTATCCTTATTCTTATCGGCTTGCTGTGATACTTAGGCTATTGGCCAAGGGCCTGGCCTTCGCGGCGTGGATCTGCGCCGCCCTGCCAGCCATTTGCTGATTTTTTAATCAGATGCAAACCACTGTTCAGTTCCACTAATTTCGGTTGATAGCCTAAATCACGCATTTTTGGCAGCAACAACTCAAGTTCAGTGCCCTGCTCTAACGCCAGAAAATCATTGCGATGGGTGACTTTAGGTAAATCTGCCGCCTGCTGTGGGTCCAGCTGCCAATCCAGCATCGCCACCAGCGACTGGGCGACATAATCAATAATACGGCTGCCACCCGGAGAGCCCGCCAGCAACATCAGCTCACCTTGTTTGTTAAACACCATCATTGGCGCCATGGATGAGCGGGGTCTTTTGCCTGCTTCGACTCTGTTGGCTACCCAAAATCCATCTTTACGGGCATCCAGCGAAAAATCGGTAAGCTGGTTATTCAGCAAATAACCATTCACCCACAAGCCAGAACCAAAAGCATTTTCAATACTGGTGGTCATGCTAACGGCGTTACCGTTTTTATCTACCACCGACAAATGACTGGTGTTTTCAAATTCTACTGCCTGACTGCTGGCAAGCGGTGCAGCACCTTTAGGTTCACCAGCATTGACGCTGGCAGCATCTTGTTTCAGATTGATCAGCGCAGCACGCTTACGCAGATAATCTGTGGCCAATAAACCTTCAACCGGCACTTGGCTAAAAGCAGGATCAGCTGAAAAACGCTCGCGATCGGCAAAAGCAAGGCGGCTGGCCTGCGCAAACAAATGCAGCGCCTGTACTGAGTTCGGTTGCAGTTTGTTCAGTTCAAATTGTTCCAGTATGCCAAGAATTTGCAGCACAGCCAGGCTACCTGAACTTGGCGGGGCCATACCACATACGCGGTATTCACGGTAAGGACGGCACAAAGGCGCACGTTCAACGGCCTGATAGCTTTCCAAATCTCGCAGGCTCAGTTTGCCCGGGTTCACCGGCGCAGTGTTGACGGCAGTCACCAAAGCCTTGGCGTTGTCCCCCTGATAAAAAGCTTTTTCACCTTCTTTGGCAATAAGGCGCAAGGTTGCAGCATAAGCCGGATTCTTCAGCAGTTGCCCTGCTTGCAGCGGCTTACCCTCCGGATAGAAATAGGCTTTGCTGGCGGCAAAATGTGACAGACCACCGTCCTGATAAATATCCAGCAACATCGCAAGCCGCGGTGATACCACAAAACCTTGTTCCGCCGTTTGAATAGCAGGCGCAAATAAAGTGGCCCATGGCAATTTGCCCCACTGCTGATGCGCTTTGGACAGTGCGCGAATTACACCCGGGCTGCCAACAGATTTGCCACCGACATAAGCCCGGCGCCAATCCATCACTTTGCCATGTTCAACAAACCAATCAGGATGGGCGGCTTGTGGTGCCGTTTCCCGGCCATCTATGGTGCGTAGTTGTTGGTTCTTGCCTTCATAATGCAGCATAAACAAACCACCACCTATGCCCGAACTTTGCGGCTCCACCAGCCCGAGCATCAGTTGCATCGCAATAGCTGCATCTGTTGCACTGCCACCGGCAGCCAACATGGCCTTACCCGCAGCGGTTGCCAGCGGATTGGCGGACACCACCATGGCCGTTTTACTGTCTACCCGTTGTTTTTTGGCAACGCCGGTGGCGGCTTCCGGATCAACATCAGCAGAAACGGCGTAAGCGCCACCTGATACATTCAGTAAACACAAACCCAGAACCAGAGGCAAAAAACGATGGTGTGACTTAAACTTCATGCTGTTTCCAAAATTACTGCGGACCGCGGCAACCTTAACTTATCTGGCATAAACAGATCAATGCAACTTAAAAATAAGATAAGATAGTGCCAGGACTGAAACACTTTGTTGTTATTCCTTTTTCATTGAATTATCAGTTGAGATGCAAATTTGATGCTTTTGAGTTTTATCCGTAACCACGCCGTTGCCTTATTACTGTTTTTTATGATGCTGTTGCTGCATCTGCTACAGGCCACACTGCAACCCCTCTTTGAATTTAACCGTGTTGCTATTTACGACGGTCAATGGTGGCGGCTGCTGACAGGTCATTGGTTTCATACCAATACATGGCATTTGCTGATGAATCTGGGTGGTTATGTGCTGATTATGCTGTTGCATGGCGCTTATTACAGTAACAAAAGGTTTGTGCTGAATATGCTGCTGGGTAACTTGTTGATTGGGCAGGCATTGTTGTGCTGGAGCCCGGACATCAGCATTTATGTTGGTTTGTCCGGTTGGTTACATGCGCTGCTGGTCTGCGGCTGTTGTAT
>JAYRUI010000141.1:3829-7017 GCA_041919175.1 Rheinheimera sp.
TGGCAAAGTGGCCTGGGAACAATGGCAAGGCGCCAGCAATGAGGTGGTTACTTTAATCGGTGCTGACGTTGCTACTGACGCCCATCTTTATGGTGCTGTGGTGGGTTTATTGTTGTATCTGACGATGTTATTTCGCCGCACCGTTGTGTTAACGAATGCCGCAACAGTGAGTAAAAACCAGCACTAATCACCCCAGAGCACAGCTGTTTGCTGGTATCAAAGGTCACAGGGCTCAAAATTCTGCAGTCACACTAAACTGCATCGATTTTTGTGTGACCGGGTGCACAAATTCAATAAAAGCGGCATGTAAACACAAGCGTGGTGACATGGCCGCTACCTCTGCTGTGGCATACAAGGTATCCCCGACAATGGCATGACCCAGGCTGCAAAGGTGCAGCCGCAGCTGATGTGAGCGCCCCGTGACAGGTTTTAACAACAGCCTGCTTTGTTGTGCGTTCTCATCAACACTTAAAGTCTGATAATGCGTTAAAGAGGCTTTACCTGTTTGACGGCAAATTTTATACAGCGGCCGGCGATCCGGATCCGCAGCTATGGGTAAATCGATACTGCCCTCTGCCGGTGTGATGACACCATGCACCAGCGCCTGATAGTGTTTATCAATAGTTCTGGCCTGAAATTGTTTGCTGATATGCGACAAGGCGGCTTTTGTCAGCGGCAATATCACCAGGCCTGAGGTATCATAATCCAGCCGGTGCACTACCTGCGCTGTCGGAAACTCCTGTTGTACCCGGCTTATCAGACAATCAAAATTCGCCGGATGCCGCCCAGGCACAGTCAGCAACATAGCCGGTTTATTGACCACCAATACATGCTCGTCCTGATACAACAACTGCCAGGCTTGTGTTGTTGGGGTTAAAATTGCGAGCTGGTCGATTTGATCGGACATAACAATAACATCTGGCTGGTACAGGTTGGGCCGGCATTATGCCAGAAGCAAAGTACAGCGCCTAGGTTAGCTTTTATACCGGCACCGCCGGCAAGCACTGCAGCCTGATCAGATGCCGGTGCTGCACAAAAAAGAACACTGCAAAAACCAAGATACAAAAGAAACGGACCCTCTCGGATGACAACAGCCTTTTTATACCAACCGCCCACAACACCACTGGAACTGCTTTATCAGGATAAAGACCTGTTAGTCGTCAATAAACCCAGTGGTTTGTTAACCAACCCGGGCAAAGGGGCACATTTATGCGATTGTTTGCTGAGCAGAGTTCAGGCTGAATTTCCAACGGCGCTGCTGGTGCACCGGCTGGATATGGCAACCTCGGGCCTGGTGGTATTTGCGCTGCGCCGCAAAGCAGAAGCCGCGCTGAAACAGCAATTTGCCAGCCGCACGGTAAAAAAAACCTATCTGGCGCGGGTCCATGGCACCCCTGCTGTACATTCAGGTTATATCGATGCGCCACTGATAGCCGATTTAACAGCACCTCCACGCAACAAAGTTTGTTTTAGTGAGGGTAAAGCAGCCCGGACTTATTATCAGTTGCTGCCGGAGGCTAACAACCATACTGGTGCCGCAATACATGCGTTACTGGCGCTGTTCCCGCTGACAGGCCGAGCTCATCAACTCAGAGTGCATTTGTTGCATCTGGGTCACCCTATTCTGGGCGATGCCTTGTATGCACCTGTTGACAGTGGCGGCGAAATCGCAGCACCGATCAGCCGCTTGTTATTACATGCGATGGCACTGGAAATTCAGCAGCCGTATTCTGGAGAGCCGCTGCACTTTTTACAACAACCGGATTTGGCCGCTTTTGGCCTGTCGCAGCCTATAGTGCTGCCAGCAAATCCTTATCGCTAAGCGAAAAAAAGCGCAGTCAAATACTGCGCTTTTCTATTGGCTTTGAACCGTTTGCAATTTTCAGTTGCGCGATTTGTTGTTATTACACTCAGAGCTCACGTTCAAATAATTTATAGATACGGCGGTATTCATCCAACCAGCTGCTTGGCTGACGGAATCCATGCGGCTCCACCGGGAAAATCGCAGTTTCAAAACTGTCTTTTTCCTGCTCGATTAAGCGTTGCACTATACGCACCACATCCTGGAAAAACACATTGTCATCGACCATAGGTGCATTGATTAACAACTGGTTCTTCAGACCCTGGGTAAAGTAAATCGGTGAGCTGCGCTCATAGGCGATAGGGTCAATATCCGGTGTATTCAGAATATTGGAGGTGTAAGGGTGGTTGTAATAAGCCCAATCTGCGACAGGACGCAGCGCTGACCCTGCTTTAAACAAGTCAGGCTCTTTAAACATCGCCATAAAGGTCATAAAACCACCGTATGAGCCACCATAAGTGCCAACACGTTTTTCATCGACGTTAAAATTGGCGACCAGATATTTCACACCATCCACTAAGTCCTGAGTTTCCGGCGTGCCCATCTGACGGTAAATGGCAGTACGCCAGTCGCGGCCATAACCTTTTGATGCGCGGTAATCCATATCCAGCACTACATAACCCTGTTCAATCAGAATGTTATGAAAGAAAAACTCACGGAAATAATTTGACCAGCCCAAATCACTGTTTTGCAGATAGCCGGCACCATGGTTAAAAATGACCGCACGACGTTTTTGGCCTTGCTGATAATCTTTTGGTAAATACAGTTTGGCAAACACCGGTTGTTCACCATGGCTGGAAGGTACGGCCACCACTTGAGGGGCCTGTAATTTCATCTGGCTAAATTGTGGCGATACGGTAAAAGTCAGGCGCTTGACGGTGCTGCCTGCCTGGTTGGCCATTACATACAGCTCTTCCGGCATCACAGACGTGGAATAACGCAGCAGAATATGTTGCTCGTCCGGTGATAAAGCAAAAGTCAGGTTACCCTGCAGTTGCGTCAGCTGTGTTTGTTTGCCGCTCTCAAGGTCAATTTTATAGACGTTATAAATGCCGGGATGATGGATATTGGCACGGAAATACACCGCATCACCGGCTTTATTCAGCACCGGCTGACTCACTTCAAAAGTACCGGCTGTCAGTTTTTTTGCTTTGCCATTCAGCGCCTTAGTGTACAGGTGGGAATAGCCACTTTCTTCTGACAGGAAATACAAACCCTGGCTCTCTGGCAACCAGCCAAAGTTGTTAAAATCGTAGTTCACCCAGGCATCGTCATGCAGCCGGTGCTGGTTCAGTAGTTTTTTAGCTTTAAAATCCACTGTGGCCAG
>JAYRUI010000142.1:0-6980 GCA_041919175.1 Rheinheimera sp.
GGAATTTCCTGATAGGACAATACCCGCAGTCCTGGGATAGTGTATTTCACGAATCGTGCCATCACTGCGCGCAGAATGCCGGATGTTAATAACACCGCTGGCTCTCCGCTGAGTTCCTGTTGCTGGCTGGCTTCCCTGAGCGAGTTCTGAATACGTTCGGCAAGGCCTGGTTCAATGCCGGAGCCGTCGTTACCTGCGGCCTGCATCGACTGATGCAGCATTTGTTCAAGCTCAGGAGCAAAGGTCATCACCGCTATTTCTTCCGCTGTGCCTGCCACTTCCTGCACTATTAACCGGCGCAGAGAAATACGGCAAGCAGCTGTTAACACGTCAATATCCTGACTACGGGCGCCATAGTCGACCAGCGTTTGCACTATGGTGCGCATATCGCGGATAGGCACACCTTCATGCAACAGGTTTTGCAACACTTTCACCACTGACGTAAGCGGCATAGTATCCGGCACCAAGCCTTCCACCAGCTTGGGTGAAGTTTTTGCCAGCATATCGAGCAAGTTCTGCACTTCTTCATGCCCCAGTAAACTGGCGGCGTTGTTACTTAAAATCTGGCTTAAATGTGTCGCCACTACTGTTGCGGCATCCACCACTGTGTAACCCAGGGTTTGGGCGTGCTCCCGCTGATTTTTCGGGATCCAGACAGCTTCCAGACCAAAGGCAGGGTCGCGCGTGGCAATGCCCTTCACGGTGCCAAATACCTGGCCCGGGTTAATGGCCAGTTCGTTGTCGTGACGAAGTTCTGAACTGCCGCTGGTCACGCCCATCAGCGTCACTCTGTAAGTGTTAGGTTCCAAATCCAGATTGTCGCGGATATGCACAGCCGGCACCAGAAAACCAAGTTCCTGCGACAGTTTTTTCCTAACCCCTTTAATACGGGTCAGTAACTCGCCGCCCTGTGATTTATCAACCAGCGGAATTAAACGGTAACCGACTTCCAACCCAATAATGTCGACTGGCTGAACATCATCCCAACTGATTTCTTTTTGTGGCTGAATATCAGCGCTCCCGCCACCTGGCGATAATTCGGCTTTGGCACGACTGACCATCTCTGCGGTTGGGTTATTTTTCTGATGTTGAATGTAATAAGCGGCACCACCGACAACAGCGGCCAGTGACAGGAAAGCAAAATGCGGCATGCCAGGCACTATGCCCATGATAAATAACAAAGTTGCAGCAACAGTCAGCACTTTGATATTACCAAGCTGACCTGACATCTGCTCGCCCATATTGGTGTCTTTGTTCTGGCGCGTCACAATAATGGCGGTACCAATGGACAGCAATAAACCCGGGATTTGCGCCACTAAACCATCACCTATGGTCAGCAGCGTATAAATTTCCAGAGATTCGCTAAAGGCTAAATCGTGTTGGATCATGCCGATAAACAAACCACCCACCAGGTTAATACCCACAATCACTAAACCAGCTATCGCATCACCCTTCACAAACTTGGTCGCACCGTCCATCGAACCATAAAAGTCGGCTTCTGCTGTCACTTCGTCGCGGCGTTTACGTGCCTGATCCTGATCGATAAAACCAGAGTTTAAGTCGGCATCAATCGCCATTTGTTTACCCGGCATTGCATCCAGCGTAAAACGGGCGGTAACTTCAGCGATACGGCCGGCACCTTTGGTCACCACCACAAAGTTGATGATGATCAGGATCAAAAACACCACAATACCAACGGCAAAGTTACCGCCTATTACCACATGACCAAAAGACTCAATCACGGCACCGGCAGCGCCCGGGCCGTTATGACCTTCCAGCAGCACCACCCTGGTACTGGCGACGTTCAACGCCAGCCGCAAAATAGTGGCTACCAGCAACACGGAGGGGAAAATGGCAAATTCCAGCGGTTTTCTGACGTAAATGGTGACCAGCAACACCACCAGCGCCAGCGCAATATTAAAAGAAAACAAGATATCCAGCAGTATTGGTGGCATCGGCAATACCACCATGGCGAGCGCCGCCATAATCAACAACGGCGTGGCAAATCCTTTGGCATGTTGCAGATGGCTGCGGTCAAATTTGCTGAGTACTGAAGGAAGTTGCATAAAAAGCCTGATAAAAAATTGACGCTGTAGCAGGCTTAGGCAAAAACCGTTCCAGTTAGCGTTATTTCTTGCAGGCTTCGAAACAAGGGCTCAAAAATCAGCCATTTAGTGGCGGTAACCTTCCGGAATTGGCAAATCTTTGGCCAGTGGTTTGGGTTTTTGCCCTTTGCCACGTTTGTACACTTTGAGCTGGAACACATAAGCCAGCACCTGAGCAACGGCGGCAAACAGCTGATCCGGAATTGGATGATCCAGTTCAGTGGTGAAATAAATGGAACGAGCCAGCGCCGGCGACTGCACTATTGGCACTTTGTTGGCGTCCGCTATCTGACGGATATAAAGCGCAACCTCGTCAACCCCTTTGGCCACCACCACAGGCGCGCGGTGTTTACCTTGTTCGTATTTCAGTGCCACTGAATAGTGAGTTGGGTTGGTGACCACTACATCGGCCGTTGGCACCGCCTGCATCATACGCCGGCGTGACATCTGAATTTGCATCCGACGGATACGGCCTTTAATTTCCGGGTTACCTTCGGAGTTTTTATATTCGTCTTTTACTTCCTGTTTGGTCATCATCATTTGTTGATGGTGATGCCAGCTTTGATAAGGTGCATCCACCACAGCGATAATAATCATGCTGGCGCACAAGCCAAAAAACATCCAACCCAATAAATACAGGGCTTCGGCCATATCGTCAAAATCACTCATCAACGACAACGCCATAATGTCGTCAAAATAAATCACCAGCAGCATGTAGGCAAAACCCGCAACCACGGCCACTTTCAGAATGCTTTTTAACAACTCCACCAGAGATTGCAGGCCAAACATCCGTTTTAACCCCGCCATAGGGTTCATTTTCGCCGGCCTGAAACTGGCGCCGTACCAGGTAAAGTTAAAACCACCCAACAGAATATTGCCGACAAAAGC
Organism: Rheinheimera sp.; assembly: GCA_041919175.1. Classification (GTDB taxonomy): domain Bacteria; phylum Pseudomonadota; class Gammaproteobacteria; order Enterobacterales; family Alteromonadaceae; genus Pararheinheimera. Next base: position 2,994 of record JAYRUI010000142.1, read on the forward strand.
AGCAACCACTATTACAAAAAACAGTTTTAACAAAGGCGGCGCAACGGTAAACAAAGCCGCGCTCATGGCGGTAAACATCGAATTGGGTTCAAACATATCTTTGGCATCCAGCGATAACAACCGCCGGCAAACCTGCAAGGTGGTATTAGCCAGCTCACTGCCAAAAATCAGCATACCAAGACTGGACCCCATCAACACAAAAGCAGTACCCAGCTCTTTGGAACGCGCTATATTACCCTTCTCCGCCGCCTCCTCGAGCTTTTTACTCGTGGGGTCTTCGGTTTTTTCCATATCGGAATCGGCTGCCATAACGCTCTCCTCTTAGCAGCCAATCAGCTTGCAGGTATATTCAATACCATGCTGCCATTGCAGGTTAAAGTGATACGCAAAGGTGTCCATCGTCAGCCACATGATCAACAAACCCGAAATCATGGTGACAGGGAAACCAATAGAAAAAATATTCAGCTGAGGCGCGGCGCGCGTCATAATGCCAAAGGCAAGGTTCACCAGCAGCATAGCGGTTACAGGCGCCAGCACTATGGCAAGCGATGCCGAAAAAATCCATAAACCAAATTCAGCCACTGTCCAATAGTGCGAAACATCCCACCAGCCACCATCAATAGGTAAAGACGTAAAACTGAATACCACCATCTGAAACATAATGAGGTGGCCGTCGTAGACCCAAAATAATAACGTCGCCAAAATCAGGTAAAACTGACCGATAGATGGCACGCTGACACCGCTGGAAGGGTCCACCATAGAGGCAAATGCCAAACCGGTTTGGGTGGCCAGAATTTGGCCGGCCTGAATAAAAGTCGTGATAAACATCAAAGAGATAAAGCCTATCGCCATACCGATAATCATCTGTTGCAACACTTGAATCACGGTATTAAAAGACATCAGATTGACATCAGTGGCGGGCGGAATAACCGGCATAATAATCAGCGTAAACATCACGGCCAGGCCCATTCTTATCCGGGTTGGTACTGTTTTAGCACCAATACCTGCCATCAGCGAAAACATCGCTGCAACACGGGTCAGCGGCAGCAGAAAATCTGCGATGGCCTGCATCAGGGTTTGCAGCGGAAACTCCATCTCAGCTCACCACAGTCGGAATGCTTAAATACAAACCCGTGGTGTATTCCATCAGGGTTTGTGTCATCCAGTGGCCGCCGTACATCAACGCCAGCAAAGTGACGATTAAACGCGGTAAAAAGCTTAAGGTTTGTTCGTTAATCGAGGTTGCCGCCTGAAAGATAGCAACCACTAAACCTATGGCTAAAGACGGCAGAATAATCACACTGACCATGAGGATCACCATATAAAGCGCGTTGTTCAGCACATCAACAAAAATTTCCGGTGTCATGTTAAGTCCCTACCCCGTAGCTGGTGGCTAAAGTGCCCATCACCAGTAACCAGCCGTCCACCAATACAAACATCATCAGTTTGAATGGCAAGGCCACTATCATCGGTGACAACATCATCATACCCATGGCCATCAGCACACTGGCGACCACCAAATCGATGATTAAAAACGGGATAAAAATCATAAAACCAATCTGAAACGCCGTTTTTAGTTCACTGGTGACAAAAGCCGGAATAACGATGGTAATGGGATATTCTTTGTTGCTGGCAACAGGCGGATGGCCGGCAATATCCGCAAAGGTTTCTAAATCCTTCACCCGGGTTTGTTGCAGCATAAAAGCCTTCACCGGCACTATGGCTGCGTCAAAAGCTTGCAGTGAGGTAATATCTTCGGCCAGATACGGCTGCAAGGCAGTGTCATTCACCTGCTTAAACACCGGCGCCATAATAAAAAAGGTCATAAACAAGGTGATGCCAATCAGCACCTGGTTGGACGGGCTTTGCATCAGACCCAAAGCCTGACGCAAAATCGCCAGCACAATAATGATGCGGGTAAAACAGGTCATCATAATAACGAGCGAAGGTAAAAAACTTAACGCCGTCATCATCGCCAGAACTTGCAGCGTCACGCTGTATTCCTGCGACCCATCGGGGTTAGTGGTAATTTGCAGTGCCGACATAACACTGTTGTCGGCAAAAGCTGCCGGGCTTAGCAGCACCAGCAGCAGAAGAACCAATCTGAACATGACATCAATCTATTTTTTCAGGAACGACTGTAACTGCGTATGAAAGTCTGATGCCAACTTTTCTTCGGGGAGTGGAGTTTCTAATTCAAACAGGAAATTGACGTTGTTTGGCGTGACACCAATTACACGTTGTTTTCCTTGTATTTCAATAACTAAGATGCGCTCTCTTGGACCAATACTCAAGGTGGAAACAATGCGAAAATGTTTTGCACCTGGTAACCGCAACTGCATTTTTTTATAAGCAAACGCCAGCATCAGCACCAGACCAATCACCAGCGCCAAAGAAATGACGATCTGGCCAACGCCCGGTAAATTGGCCGAAGCCTTGCTGACTTCTTTGACGGTCGTTTCTGCTGCAGCAACAGCAGGCTGCTCTGCGACCTGTGCCAGCAACTGCATCGGCAACAACAAAACGCTATAGTAAAGTGCATGAAAACCAGCGCGCATCAGCGTAACTTCTTAATACGTTCAATCTGACTGATTACATCAGTTAAACGAATACCAAATTTATCGTTGACCACCACCACTTCACCGTGCGCTATCAGGGTGCCGTTGACCAGCACATCAAGCGGTTCACCGGCCACCCGCTCCAGCTCTACCACAGAGCCCTGGTTTAATTGCAGCAGGTTGCGGATACTGATTTTAGCCCGGCCCACTTCCATCGAAATGGTGACCGGAATATCTAAAATAGTGTCGAGTTTACGTTTTTCGTCTGCCGAAATCGGCGCTCTTTCTTCCTGCAACTCTTCCAGTTCAACAGGTTCGGCACCATCACCTTCCGCTGTGCCTTCAGCTTCGGCCAAAGCCGCAGCCCATTCGTCCATGGTGTCTTTATCGTCAGCCATTACCATCTGTCCTCGGGTTGTTCAGATAAGATCAAATCTGCTTCTAATTCACTGATGTCGGCATCGCTGTCTAAACGGCGGCCACCTTTGGTGAAAACATGCATTTCTGATTTGACCGATTCTGGTCGTTTAATTTTTTCGATGATTTTCAGCGCCACATTGTCGCGGGAACGGCCCATTTTGGCGCGATAGGTGGGTAAATCTTCCACCAATACTGTGATGTGCTCCGGAATTTCAATCGGAATAATATCGCCGGGTTGCATATTCATCACTTGTTCTAAGGTGAGCTCCACGTCCATCATTTTGGTGCTAAGGTTCACCTTCACATCCATAATTTCGTCACGCAGTGCTTTACTCCAGCGCAAGTCAGTGTCTTCTTTGTCACTTTGTACACCGGCGTCCAGCAATTCGCGGATAGGTTCCAGCATCGAATAAGGCAAAGCCACGTGGAAATCACCCCCACCGCCGTCCAGTTCGATATGGAAAGAACTAATCACCACCACTTCAGTGGGGCTGACGATGTTGGCCATGGCCGGGTTGACTTCTGAATCAAGGTATTCAAAGGAAACGTCCATCACAGGCGCCCAGGCTTCTTTGTAATCTTCAAAAATAAGCTTGAGCAACATCTGAATAATACGGCGCTCTGTTGGGGTAAATTCACGGCCTTCAATTTTGGCGTGATAACGGCCGTCACCACCAAAGAAGTTGTCCACCAGAATAAACACCAACCGCGCTTCCATCGTAATCAGGCCTGTGCCTTTCAGGGGGCGGAAACGCACCATATTTAAACTGGTGGGTACAAACAGCGTATGGACATATTCACCAAACTTAATCATCTGCACGCCGTTGATAGAGACTTCAGCGGTGCGGCGCATCATATTAAATAAGCTGATACGCATATGACGGGCAAAACGCTCGTTCACCATTTCCAGTGTCGGCATCCGGCCACGGACTATACGGTCCTGCGAAGAAAAGTCGTATTCAAAGGCCGAACGACCGCCGGGGCCGGAACCGTCCTCTATCTCTTCTTC
>JAYRUI010000143.1:0-6882 GCA_041919175.1 Rheinheimera sp.
CACTCCCACAGGATGTTCTATTGGCCAGCAAAATTAATGACAGTCAATTATTGCAATTACTGGAAGCAACTTTGTTTGCCAGCGAAAGGCCATTAACCACGGAAGATTTAACTGCCACTGTGCTGGCCGATTTTCAGCTGTCGAAAAAAAGGCTGGCGGATGCATTAAAGCAGCTGCAACAGGATTATCAAGGCAGGGGCATTGAACTGGTGGAAACGGCTACCGGCTATCGTTTTCAGACCAAAAGTGAATGGAGCGACTATCTGGCCAGGCTTTGGCCTGAACGTTCACCCCGTTATTCCCGTGCTGTACTGGAAACTCTGGCGCTGATTGCCTATCGTCAACCCATCACCCGCGGCGAAATTGAAGCAGTGCGTGGCGTGACGGTGAGTAGCCAGATAATCCGTACTTTGCTGGACCGGAACTGGGTGAAAGTGGTCGGGCATAAAGACGTCCCCGGACGGCCTGGCTTATATGCCACCACACCGGAATTTTTAAATTATTTTGGTTTAAAGTCGCTGGCAGCTTTGCCGGCATTAACTGAATTTTCTGCACAAGCAGCCATGACACTCGACAGTGCTGCTTTATTAAACACAGTCGCGATGACTGAGGAGACGTTATGAGTGAAAAGTTACAAAAAGTACTGGCCCGTTCCGGTGTAGGTTCACGCCGTGAAATGGAAAGCTGGATTAGTGCAGGCCGTGTCACTATTGATGGCAAAGTTGCCCAGCTCGGTGACAGGGTGATCCCAACGCAAATAGTGCGGGTTGATGGCCATCCGGTAAAACTGGCCGCTGAAGCCGAACAAATCTGCCGGGTCATTGCGTATCACAAACCCGAAGGTGAAATTTGTTCGCGCACCGACCCGGAAGGGCGGCCAACGGTGTTTGACCGTCTGCCAAAAATCCGGGGTTCACGCTGGGTTGCGATAGGCCGGCTCGATATCAATACCTCAGGTTTATTGTTGTTTACCACAGACGGTGAACTGGCCAACCGCTTGATGCACCCGAAATTTGAAGTAGAACGTGAATATGCGGTGCGGGTGTTTGGAGAGGTGACAGACGCCATGATCCAAAAACTGCGCACCGGTGTTGAGCTGGAAGACGGTAAAGCAGCATTTAAAAAGATTAAAGCCAGTGGCGGTGAAGGCATTAACAAGTGGTTTAACGTCACCCTGACCGAAGGCCGTAACCGTGAAGTTCGCCGCATGTGGGAATCGCAGGGTGCTGTGGTCAACCGCTTGATCCGGGTGCGTTATGGCGATTTATTGTTGCCAAAACATTTACCGGCCGGTGGTTACACTGAATATCCGCTGGAAGAGGTGAACTACCTGCGGAAGCTGGTGCATATGGATTATGAAACCGAGTCGCTGGCGAAACCTGAAGACAAAGACGAGCGTCGCCGCCGCATGGCTTCAATTAAAAGAGCAGTGCGTAAGCATCAGATTTTATTAAAAAATCCTGAAAAGGCGCCAAAGCCGGAAAAAACACATCAACCGGAAAAACCGGCTCGTCCGGCTAAACCTGCGTTTAAAGGTAAAAAACGCACCCGTACCTGATCCTGTTGATTGGCTGTGGTACATCACCGGCTTTTGCTGCTGCAATGCCGGTCCAGTATGGACCTCCGCAGTAGCGGACAGCCTGTACATCACCGGCTTTTTGCTGCTGCAACGCCGATGTAGTGAGCAACAGTTCCGTACATCCTGTAAATAAAAAAACGCCTGTGGTTGTTGCCACAGGCGTTTTTTCTTTTTAGCTGCGATAACTGAATTTAATAATAAATATCAGATACCTGATGAATTTGAGGTTCGTCCTGAAGTTCTTCAAAACTCACGGAAAAATGTTTGTTGTTGTCGTGTAAATCGGATAAATACACGGCTCTGTCCTGAGCGTCTATCCAGCTGACAATACCCACGCCTTTTTTACTTTGACACAACATGCCGAGTTTCAGATCTTGTACGTTCATCAGCGCACCTCATTCAGTTGATATTCAATTAAGACTTATCAGGTTAGACGAATAAAATTGCTTTGCAGATCTCCGACCAGTTGAAATGGCCGCTAAGTTGGTTATTTCACAGTAAATTTATTTTTCTTGGAGGGCGGAAAACGCAGAGCAAAACGCAGATTTGTGGGGCGCGAGGGTTTTTGCAGCGGTCAGGTTTTTAAATCAATACGCTCGTGAATATTTTGCCAATTGTCGGGGAATTTGCCTTGCAACACATAAGAAAAGGCAATCAGTTCAGCGACTAATAAATACAGCTCTTTCGGAATTTGGTCACCCAGTTCCATTTGTTTGAGTAACTTACTCAGCTCTTCATCTTCATGCACTAAAATACCGTGCTCTTTGGCGAGCGCAATAATTTCATCGGCTAGATCACCATGACCTTTGGCGACAATAGTAGGCGCTTTGCCCGGTGTTTTATTGTCGTAATGCAGCGCTATGGCCGCTTTGTCTTGATTGGTTTTTGTCACGTGACACCTTTATTTCGCTGCATTTTTTCTAAACCTGTCTCTTTCTATACCTTTGTTTTCTACACCTTGCTTTTTTACACCTTCACTGCCAATAAACTATTACTGCGCTGGTATAGCTGCGGCGGAATTCTCCCCAGCTGACACTGGGCTTCGCTGATACTGAGCCCCTGTAATTTCAGCCGGTCTTTAAACAGCGGTAAAAACTGCTGGGCAGTACTGACCACTTTTTCCTGCTCGGCATAAAATTGCAGGCTGACGTCCTGGCCGGTTAAACGCACCTGCACCAGCAAAGGACCAAGTTCGGCCAAATCAAATTTCATCGTCAGTTGCCATTGCCTGGTTTTGCCGCTGCCACCTTTTCCATCTGCTTCGCGCTCACTGATGGCAAGCTCGGCGAAACGGCTGTCGCCTTGTTGTTGCAGTGGCAACTGAATAAAAAGTTGCTGATTTTGCTGAGGTTGTTGTTGCTGTTCAACGCTTGCAAACTGCGAACCCTGCAAAGTGCTGCTGTGACTGGAGAGTTGGCGTAACAAATTGCTGCTTTGGGTGTTATCCAGCTGACCAATCAACTGCTGCAATTTGGCCGCCGTTGCTGTTTTAGGCTCTGGTGCGCTGCTGCCTGCCAGCCTGCCAAGCAACAATTGCAGCGCTACCGCCAAAGTCCCGGCGCTTGTTGCGGCCTGATTACTGGCAAGGTTGCCCGCTGCGTTTTGTGACAGTTGCTGCAACGGATTAAACTGCAATGCCGCATTGAGCTGCGCCGTGATTTGACTGCTTTGAATAGGGCGGGCGACATCCAGCGTTTGGGTTTTTAATTCAGTTAAAATTGCATTAACCGCAGGCGGTAAGTCGGGCAGAACCCGCAGTGGATCCGCTTTGGCGCCGGACATCGGTAGCCATTGCCGCCATAAAGGCGCCACATCCACTGTGGTTTTGATGTTGGTGCTCGTGCTGTTCGCTTGCCAGAGCAAAGGGCGGTTGAGCTGATTTGGGCTTAGCTCCAGCAGGGCAGTTTTGGCAGTCGCCGGGCTTATTTGCAGTTGCCAGCTGGTGTTACCGGCATTTTTATCAGCAACGCCCTGCAGTTGCCATTCGGCTTTATTTACCTGAGCGCCAGGGGCTTTATCGCCCAGCAGTTGCATCACTGCCTTTGGCAGCTCTGCCGAACTGGTGTTTAACAGCGCTTTGGCCAATAAAGGCGCCAGTTCGCGGTTTTGTGCTGCGCTCAACAACACTTCTTTGCCTGTGGCGCTGCTGTTTGCACTGTTATTATCCCGCGTTGTGTTTGGCAATACCTGGCCGGTTGGCTCTTTTATGGGAGCAGAGTGTATGGTCGTTTTGGCTGTTGTTTTTTCAGTGCCTGCCAGACTCAGATCAGCGGTCAGCTGTAATTTAATCTGCAGCTGTTGTTGTTTCACTTCAAGTTGCAACAATGCCTGCTGAGGTTGTTGCTCCGGCCAGTTTTTGCTTTCTGCTAAAAAACTCAGCGGCAGTTGCAGCTGACGCTGATTGGGCAGTTGCAATACCAGCTGGTCCCCAACGCGTTTGAGCTGCACTGCAAGTTGCAGCTGGTTGTTTTCACCTTTGGCGCCCATCACATCAAGCAGCTGAGCGGCCGTTAAAGCAACAGTGGGGACTGATGTTTGCTGCTGAGTCTGCAACTGAACTTGCAGCTGAATTTGGCCTGATGGCAACTGCTGCATGGTCAGCTGGAGTTTTAGCTGGCTGGCCAGATTGTTGGTGCTGTTTTGCAGAGCGTTTTGTAAGGCGCTGTGCTGAAGTGGCTGGCTTTGGTTCATGGTTGCACTTTGGTTCAGGGTTGCACTTTGGTTCAGGGATGCACTTTGGTTCGAAACTGCGCTCTGATCTGAGCCTTGCCCCGGGATCACGGCAGTTGGGTTTTGTCCGGCCAGCACTAAAGCGGTTTGTTGTGGTGTTAACCTGATCTGAACCGGGCCTTGTGGCGTGCTCATTTGTAACTGGCTGCTGCCGTCCCGGCCAATATTTAACAAACCCTGATACAAAAAGTCGGGGCTTATTTTCAGCGGCGCCAAAGGGCTGGGACTTGCCGCTGTTGGTTGGCTGCTGCCAATGTGCAACAAAGAATCAAGATTGATCTGGTTCATAATTTTGGCTGTTAAAGCGGCTATCAAGGTTATAGCGCATGCGTATTCTAACGCCAATATGTTAAGATGCGCGCTGTTTTTTTTGATGGCTGTTTTTCTGGTGGCAATAACTTTATTAAGCGCTTTTGCACTCTGTTGTGTCCGGCAAGACCGGGTGTTATTCGACAATGTTGATGTAACACTGGCGGCCGGCGAGCTATTGCACATCAGCGGCAAAAACGGCGCCGGCAAAAGCAGTTTATTACGTATTCTGGCGGGTTTAGCCACGCCTGACGAAGGTGAAGTATTGTGGTGTGGCGAACCGCTTTCACACAGTTCTTCGAATAGCAACTCACACAGCGAGTCACACAGCGATTTTGCCCAATCTTTATGTTTTATCGGCCATTTAAGTGGTGTACAGCCTCAGCTGACCGCCCTTGAAAACCTGGAATTCTGGCAAGCGGCCTTTGCGCTGAAAAAAGCGGATTATTATGCCGTGCTGGCAACTTTGGGTTTGGCTGGCCTTGAAGATATTCCCTGTCAGATGTTGTCGGCAGGCCAGCAGCGCCGTGTGTCTTTAGCGCGTTTGTGGTTAACCCAGGCCAAACTCTGGATTTTAGACGAGCCTTTTACTGCACTTGACCAAAGCGCCATCAAGCTTTTGCAACAAAAGTTTAAACAACATCTTGAACAGGGCGGTGCCATTATTCTGACCACCCACCAGGCGATGGAGCAACAATTCCCGCAAAGCCGTACTCTGGAGCTGGTGTACCGATGGTAATGTTTAAAGCCGCTTTTAAGCGCGAATGGCGATTACTGGCCAGACAAAAAGCTGACTGGCTGAATCCATTGATGTTTTTTGTCATCGTTTTGACGTTATTTCCGCTGGGTGTGGGGGCCAAACCGAATTTACTGGCCGAAATTGCCCCTGGCATTATCTGGATTGCGGCACTTCTGAGTGTGTTGCTCGGCGCCGAACGGTTATTTAAAGAAGATTTTCGTCAGGGCACTTTAGAGCAGCTGGTGGCAGCAAGAGACCCGTTGTTTCCTTATGTGCTGGCCAAAATCAGCAGCAGCTGGTGTAGCACGGCTTTGCCGCTGTTATTGATATCACCGCTGATTGCATTATTGCTCGGGCTTAATGCTGCTGCCTGGCAAGCCATAGTGCTGAGTTTGCTGCTTGGCACGCCGTTATTAAATTTATTGGCGGCACTTGGCGCAGCCCTTACTTTATCTGCAGATAAAGGCGGAATTCTGCTGGCCTTACTGATTTTACCTTTGTATATTCCGCTGCTGATTTTTGCCAGTGCCGCTGTGGAGAATGCCACGCTGGGACTGGACTATTCAGCACAATTAGCCGTATTAGCTGCCATGTTATGCCTGGCAGCCGCTTTGGTGCCGCTGGCGGTACTCAAAGCGTTAAGATTAAACGTGGGGTGATATGTTTAAGTGGCTTGATCCATATGCTAAACCTGAAACTTTATACCGTATCTGTGGTTTGTGGTTTCCGTGGTTAATGACACTTGCAGTGCTGGTGTTACTGCTCAGTACCGTCTGGGGGCTCGGTTTTACGCCGGCTGATTATCAGCAGGGTGACAGCTACCGCATTATTCATATTCATGTGCCTGCCGCGATTTGGTCGATGGGCGCCTATAGCAGCATGGCCATTGCCGCTTTTATAGCGCTGGTATGGCAAATTAAAGTGGCACAGTGGGCCGTTGGCGCCATTGCCCCTATTGGCGCTGTGTATACCCTGATTGCACTCTTGACCGGCATGGCCTGGGGCAAACCTATGTGGGGCACCTGGTGGGTGTGGGACGCCAGACTCACCTCTGAACTGATTTTATTGTTTTTATACTTAGGCGTGATTGCGTTGTCCGGTGCTTTTGCCGACCGGCAAATGGGCGCCAAAGCTTCTGCTTTATTGGCCGTGGTGGGGGTCGTGAATCTGCCGATCATTCACTTTTCAGTGGAATGGTGGAACACCCTGCATCAGGGCGCCACTATTACCAAGTTTGCCAAACCTTCCATTGACCCATCCATGCTCTGGCCTTTAGTGCTTGGTATTTTAGGTTTTGCCTTATTGCTGGCGGCGCTCACCTGTTTGCGCCTTCGCACTGCTATCTTGCTGAATGAACAACACAGGCCCTGGGTTCGGGCTTTGGCGCAGCAGTCTGTGCAAAAAGGCCATGCTCAGCAAGAGAATGTGCCGCAAACAAATGCAAAGCGGGGTGTCTGATGCCGGAATTTTATTTTGAGTCTTTGAGTGCCTTCTGGCAGATGGGCGGTTATGCACTGTTTGTCTG
>JAYRUI010000144.1:0-6825 GCA_041919175.1 Rheinheimera sp.
GGTTTCGGTAGAACCTGTGAACATCACTGCCTGAATACGGCTATCCGGCACTACATGTTCGCCGACAGCACGGCCAGGGGCTATCACCAGCTCTACCACACCTTGTGGCAGACCGGCTTCACGCCAGAGCTCAATAGCTCGTACGGCAATTAAACTGGTTTGTTCGGCAGGTTTAGCCACCACAGTGTTACCTGCGGCAACAGCAGCCGACACCTGACCTAAGAAAATAGCCAGTGGGAAGTTCCATGGACTGATACAAAGTACGACGCCACGGCTGTGTTTTGGTGTTGCAAACATTTCTTCAGCGCGGGCGGCGTAATAACGACAAAAATCAACGGCTTCACGTACTTCAGCTACGCTGTCGCCGACAGTTTTACCTGCTTCTTTTACACAAATGGCAATCAGCTCGTCACGGTTGGCTTCCAGTGCATCAGCCAATTTACGCAAGCTGTCAGCACGCGCTGCTACCGGTGTTGCTGTCCATGCCGGGAAAGCGGCTTCTGCGCTATCCACCAGCGCTTTCATTTGCTCCGGTGTAGCGTGCTGATGATAACCAATAATTTCGGCATGATTCGCCGGGTTACGCACCGCTTTGGCGCCTTCAATAGCAGGTTGTGCCGTGGCTTTGGCCAGCCAGTTATTTAGGTTAGCGCGCAGTGGGTTTAAGGCATCAATTTCTGTTAAATCAATACCTTTGGAGTTTTTGCGTTCGCTGCCATAGAGGTTTATCGATAACGGAATTTGCGTATTACGTTTTTGTTTCCAACCACGCACTGTTTCCACCGGATCTTTCAGTAAAGATTCCACCGGAATGTTTTCGTCAACGATGTTATTCACAAACGAGCTGTTGGCACCGTTTTCCAGCAGGCGACGCACTAAATAAGCCAATAAGTCAGAATGTTCACCGACTGGTGCATAGATACGGCATGGCACTTTGTCATCGGCGACCACCTGGTCGTACAGTGCATCACCCATACCGTGCAGGCGCTGGAATTCGTAACCAGTGCGGTCCGGTGCCATTTCTAAAATAGTGGCGACTGTGTAGGCGTTGTGGGTAGCGAACATTGGGTAAATGCTGTCGCGGTATTCCAATAACTTGCGGGCGCACGCCTGATAAGACACGTCGGTAGAAGGTTTGCGGCTAAATACCGGGAAATCTTCATGGCCTTCGGTCTGGCTGATTTTTACTTCAGTGTCCCAGTAGGCGCCTTTTACCAGACGCACCATCAGCTTACGGCCTACTTTCACCGTCAGCTCGCGCAGCCATTCCACTAAATGAATACAACGTTTGGAATAAGCCTGAATGGCCAAACCAAAACCTTCCCAACCGGCTAAATCCGGATCTGAGAACACGGCTTCAATAATATCCATCGATAAATCTAAGCGGTCGGCTTCTTCAGCATCCACCGTAAAGCTGATGTTGTAACCTTTGGCGGCCAAAGCTAATTCTTTTAATTTTGGCACCAGTTCGTTCATCACGCGGTCGCGGTGTGAAAACTCATAACGTGGGTGAATAGCCGAGAGTTTGACTGAAATGCCAGGGCTTTTAAAAGGACCACGATTTTGAGCGGCTTTACCAATGACGTTAATGGCCATCATGTAGCTTTGGAAATAACGCTCGGCGTCGGCCATGGTGCGGGCGCCTTCGCCCAGCATGTCGTAAGAGTAGGTAAAACCTTTGTTTTCCAGCTCAACAGCGCGTTCTACTGCTTTGTCGATGGTGGTGCCCATGACAAACTGGGTGCCCATAATCTGCATGGCATAACGCACTGCCTGACGGATCACCGGCTCGCCTAAGCGGCCGCAGGTGCGTTTGAGTAAACCAAACTGGCTCTTTTTCTGATCGTCGCTGTAGTTCACCAGTTTGCCGGTGAGTAACAAACCCCAGGCGGATGCGTTCACAAACAACGACTCGCTGTTGCCCAAGTGTGAGCTCCAGTCGCCTTGTGATAACTTGTCGCGAATAAGGCGGTCAGCAGTGTGGCTGTCTGGCACGCGCAATAAAGCTTCGGCCAGACACATCAGCACCAGACCTTCTTCGGTCGATAACGAAAACTCATTTAACAGCGCATCGACGCCGCCTTTGCCAACCTGGGCTTTACGGATATTCACCACCAGCTGGCGGGCTTTTTCCCAGGCGCGTGAACGGGCCTGTACGCCGATATCGGCCAGCGGTAACAATAAATCCAGTACTTTTTCTTCGTCAGCGCGGTAAAAGTTGCGCAGAGTTTGACGCAGCGGGTTGGTTGCGGTCAGATCGCCGTTAAATAACATAATAATGATCCTGGTTGATACAAAAATAAATGCTGCATTCTAGTGAAAACACAGCCGTATTTGGTGGTTTAATTCCGGCTATAACCCTATATAATTCGGTTTATGTACTAATTAACCAAAAAAAATACGGTTATGAGCCAAAGCGATAAAGCCAGAACACTCGACAGGATAGACCGCACAATTTTAGACACTCTGCAAAAGGATGGCCGGATTTCCAACGTGGAACTGGCCAAAAGAGTGAATTTAAGCCCAAGCCCTTGTATAGACCGGGTGCGTAAGCTGGAGCAAGAAGGTTTTATTGAAGGGTACGGCGCTAAGTTATCAGCCTCTAAACTCGGCATGGGCACAGCGGCTTTTATTCAGGTCACCTTAGACAGAACCACGGGGGCGGTATTTGATCAGTTTCGCGATGCTGTGGTGAATATTGCCGAAGTGGCCGAATGCCATATGGTGGCCGGCGGTTTTGATTATCTGCTGAAATTACGACTTTCCAGCATGGAAGCCTACCGCGCCGTGCTCGGCCGTATTGTTGATTTGCCGGGCGTGCTACAAACCCACACTTATGTGGTGATTGAAAAAGTAAAACAGGATTCTGGTTTGCCGCTGTAGCTGGTTCTGCTGCGGCCAGTGCAACAACCGGTTTTATGCTGTGACAAGCACCGCTGCAGTGAACGGTGCCCCCTAAGTCAAAGGTAGCGCCGCTGTCAACGGCAGTGCGGCGGCCAATAATGCAGTGGTGAGCTCGCACTCAGCTGACAGCGGGGCATCAGGTTGAGCTTTCAGCTGTGCCCTTCAGTGTTCAGGCGGCCATAATGCTATTAAAAAACTTTTGTAAATCAATGTTGTAGTCTTCTGGTTTTACAACGGCTTCAATGGCGTCGTCGGTTTTGCTACTGGCTAAATCCAGCTCCTGCACTTCAAGGTAACGTGCGAATTTTGCGTGATAAAACGTTTTTAACCTGGGCTTGGTGGCGTCATCCCAGTTGGTTTCTGTCACCAGCGCCACTTTCTGGCTTTTTAACCGCACTAAAGTGCCGGGTGGGTAAATGCCCACAGCACTGATAAAGCGGTTGACCAATTCGGCATCAAAAATACTGCCACTGTCTTTACGCAGTATTTTCAGCGCGTTTAAGCAAGTTTGGCCTTCTTTATACACCCGCTTGGCGGTAATGGCGTCGTAAGTATCAACAATGGCGATCATCCTGGCGTATAAGGAAATGTCAGTTGCTGTTAAACCCAGCGGATAACCACGACCGTCCAGCCGTTCATGATGGGCTGCCGCGACATCCAGGCTGATGGCTGAAATACCGGCCGTTTTTTTCAGGATTTCACGGCTAAACACCACATGCTCGCGCATCAACACAAACTCTTCGTCGGTCAGTTTGCTGGGTTTGTGCAGAATTTGATCCGGCACTTTTATTTTGCCAATGTCATGCAATAACGCCCCTGTTGCCAACTGTTCAATGACGTCAGGTGCCAGTTGCAAATGTTTGGCAAACACCGTCATCAGAATGGAAACGTTCACCGAATGTTCCAACAGATAGGCGTCTTTGTCACGGATACGGCTCATACAAATCAGCGCATCCTGATTGCGAAACACTGATTCAATAAAACCTTCGGCACATTGCCGGAACGGCTCAGCGTCTATGGTTTTACCTGTTGCTATATCTTCAAAAGCTTTCCGTTGCAGGCTGCGGGCTTGTTGATACAAGTGTTTGGCTTTGTTGAGTTCAGGCCCGAGTTTTACTTTTGGCTTACCCGGATGTGCGACAGGCGCTGCAGCTACCGGCGCAGGCTCAGCTGTTTTCACTTCATCAGCCAGCTGCTTGCTGGGGTCTATTTGCAGTGCCAACACGCCTTTGGCTTTCAGTTGCTGTAATACTGCTTCAGTCCGGATCCATCCTTCCGATGTCATTTGCACGTTGCCTTGCTGTTTAGTGACAGCAACCACGTACATACCTACTTTTGCATCCTGAATATTGATGGTTTTCAAACGGTTTCACCACTTTGCCTATCATTTTGCATAGGATAGCAAAATTGTCGTTTTTTCTCTTCAGCTTTTCGCGTAAGTACTTCTTGAATGGGCACTTTGTTGTCAGTTTTATCATCAGAAACGTAATAATTGTCCTTCGATGCTGCTTTGAATTTTTTCATTCTGAGCCAGGCGCTGTTGCCAGCTTTTGGCTATTTCGTCCAACTGGCCGCTCTGTTGTAGTTGTTGCGCTGCTTGTTGCCAGCGGGCCACTTCGCTGGCTGTGCTTTGGCGGGACATTAACAACCAGACTTCGGTGTCATAAAAATGCAGCGCAGCCCGGTAATCTTCCGGCCAAACTCCGGTTTCACGGGTCAGATATTGCATACCCTGAGGCTCAAAAGCGATGGCGTTGAGTCTGCGGCTGGTTAACCGCGCCAGATTCTGCACATGGCTGGATGAAGACTGTAAGTTGGTAAAACCCTGGGCACGTAGCCATTCCTCCCGCACGTCACCACGCACTACACCAATAGTTTCCAGCGCTCTGGCGTCATTGATGTTGTTGAGCTGTTGCGGATCATCACTGCGCATATACAACACTCATTTTTTGCGCGCCAGCGGCATGATCCAGTGGTAGCCATTTTCCCGCTCAGTGGTGCGCGAAAAACCGTACAACAACACATTAGCCTGACGCGCCGCCGTTAATAAAGCTCTGGACTCCGGCATCAGCTGAATATCAGTGGTATCGCCTGCTATTTTTTGCAAAGCGCGCACTATGTCAGTGGCATAACCTGTCAATCGGCCATGGCTGTCGAGGTAACTGGAAGGCGGCTCCAGCACGGTAATGATCTGACAGGCGGGTGTTGTTGTGTTGTTTTCAGCAGCCTTAGCGCTAATAAACGAGGTAGGCAGCATCAACAACCATAAAAAGTGACAATGAACATTTCGCATCAAGCAAATCCTTCTGCCTTTTTGGGTCAGTCAGAAGTTTAGTTGCTATAAATGGAACTTAACAGCGAAAAAAGACTGGTAGGACAACAATCTTCAGATGAAGAGGTTGGGGCAGACAAGCGAAGCCGGCGGCGCTGCCGGATCAGGGATTTAGCAGCTGTTGCCGTAGAGTTTTTAATTGCTCCCGCAGCGCCACAATGTCGGTAAGTGGCAAGCCACAGTTTTTGCCAATTTGCAAAAACACCTCGGCAGCTTGTTGTTTTAATGCCCGGCCAGAATCAGTTAAGCGGATTTCCAGTGTACGTTCACTCTGCACGCTGCGACTGCGAATAAGCAGCCCCATTTCCTGCATGCGTTTGAGGACTGGGGTCAGGGCGCCTGATTCAGTAAAAAGTTTGTCGGCAATGTCTTTTAATGAACAGCCGTCTTTTTCCCACAAAATCAACATCACAATATATTGTGAATAGGTCAGCCCCAGGGCTTCCAGCAAAGGTTTGTAAGATTTTGTCATGGCAAGTGACGTGGAATACAAGGCAAAACACAGCTGATTATTCAGCGAAAGCGCTTCATCAAGCTGACAGGACTGCAAATCCGTAAGAGTTTTTGTCATTTTAACCTCAGTTTTACCATTCAAGGGTTTGGCATCTGGTGGCGGCTATTTATCAGCACAAACAGCTGACCTGACGGCCAGCTGCTGTACGCTCATCGCCACTTATTGCAGATGTTGTTTTAATGCCTGACCAGCCTGATCCAGCTGCGCTTGCACTGCTGGGGCTTTGTGTAACACATTCAGCAAGCCAAAGTCGTGGATCATACCGTTGTAACGCACGGATGTCACGGCAACTCCGGCTTGCATCAGCTTGCGGGCATAAGCTTCACCTTCGTCGCGCAGCACGTCAAACTCGGCCGTTTGTACCAAAGCCGGTGGCAATCCGGTGAGTTGTGCAACTGAAGCACGCAGTGGCGAAGCATAAATTTCATTGCGTTGCGCCGGATTGGTTGTGTAGTTATCCCAGAACCAGGTCATCATATTCCGGCTTAAAAAATAACCCTGCTGAAACTGCTGATACGAGGTATTTTCAAAACTGGCGTCTGTCACTGGCCAAAGCAACAACTGAAACTTCAGCGCCGGTGTGCCAGCGGCTTTGGCTTTCAGTGCAACTACTGCGGCCATATTACCGCCAACACTATTGCCGGCGACGGCGAGCCGCTTGCCATCAAGCTGTAGTTGTTTGCCATGTTCAGCGACCCATTGGGTGGCGGCATAGGCCTGATTCACCGCTGTTGGATATTTGGCTTCAGGAGAGGGCGTATAGTCGACATACACTGCGGCAGCACCAGAGCGGATAACTAAATCCCGGATCAGGCGTTCATGGGTTGGAAAATCACCCAGCACCCAACCACCGCCATGAAAAAACATAAACGCAGGTAATACACCTTTTTCGCCAGCAGGCCTTACTATCACCAGCTTCAGCTTTTCACCATTGAGCTCAATCCATTTTTCGCTGACATCAGCCGCAGGTAAATCAGCACCGGCCTGAGCGTCGGTCAACACTGCGCGGGCTTCTTTTGGCGACAGCTGTTCTAAAGGTTTACCTGTGCCTTGTGCCAACACAGTTAAAAAACCT
>JAYRUI010000145.1:0-6707 GCA_041919175.1 Rheinheimera sp.
TGGCTGCTGATTGAGCATCATTAGCGCAATAACTTGTTGTTGCAGGCCAATGGTGCCTTCCATCGCACCATCGGCAGTAGACCAGGCAGGCCCGGTTATAAAGCTCAGTAATTTGGTTAAATCGGTAGTTAAACGCACAGAGGAGGTGACCAATACAATCACCAGGCTCAGAATTGCAACAGAAATTAACCTAACGCAATGTTTTATTTGCATCGCGATATCCTTAAATGCGTTCCACAATCCAGGTCAAACCTTAGTTGAGGGATGTTTTGAATTCAAGGCGTTGCGAAATTGCCGTGAGTTTGACATGCCAAACTCCTGTTCCTATACCTAACGCAACCTGGCCGTTGGACAATCCCCTGATGAAAACATCTGTGTTTCTCACCTCCCTTGTTGGCTTTCACAGTTGTTTTGCCTTAGCCAGCAGCTTTGATCACAGTTTTAATTTGTTGTCAGATCATTCGGTTGTATCGACCCCCCGTCTTGATGAACGCAGTGCACATCGGATGCTGTTCACGACAGAGTGGCAGTGGACTTTAGATGGGGATTGGTTGATTGCGGGTAATTTAAAAGCTTTTCGTGGCGACAATGGCGAGGCTCTGACAGAGAATTTGCAGGGAATTTCCAATATTGACGCTGAAAAATTCAGCAAAATTTACGAACTGTTCGTGCAATACCAATTGAGTGCTGATAGCCGGCTGAAATGTGGACAGGTGGATGCCAATCTGGAGTTTGCTTTTGTGCCAACTGCCGGCACTTTTATTTCGCCACCGCTCGGGATCACGCCAACCGCTATCGCATTGCCAACTTATTATGATCCTGCGATGTCTTGCAGCCTGTTCTACGAGCCCGAACAAGGTTTTCAGTGGATGGGAGGCGTATTTGCGGGTCGTGATCACCTTGATTTTGCAGAACAATTTTATGTAGCTGAAGGCCGCTACGTGACTGCCAAAGCAAGATGGTCTTATGGGTTTTGGCACCACAACGGCGATTGGGATTTAATGAATGAGCAAAAAATAAAAGCGATTTCCGGCTGGTACCTGAACTATCAATTGCAAATGTCCGATGACTGGACCTTGTTTGCCGTTTGGTCCTCTTTAAACGATGAAGTGGATATCACCCGGCAGCATCATATGCTTGGCTTGGTGCGGCAATACCAACAACACCAGCTTGGTGTGATGTTCAGCGAAGTGACTCAAGTGCAATCGACGAAAGAGTATTTGGTTGAACTCTACTGGCAGCATGAATTGAAACCAGAATTGATGCTGCAGCCCGTGCTGCAATGGGTCAATCATGCTGAGGTTGGGCTTGCCAATCAGTGGGTGTGGAGCTTGCGGTTAAACTGGACTTTTTGATCTGAAGGCCATGTGTTTATGCGGTGTAGGTATGCGGAAAAAATGGCGTGACCGCTGATGCGCCATTACAAAAGTGGCAGCTTCAGTTGCAATGCGCAGCAAAAGTTACCCAGTACATAGAGTGTATAGTTTTGTAAAGCTGCTCTGTGCCAAGGCCCGCTTCGGGCTAAAATTCGCTGATAATTTCCCGGATGAAGTGCACTTGCCTTGGCAAAACTTTTATTAATAGACGATGACGCGGCATTAACGGCCATGATGGCCACTTATCTGCAGCGCGAAGGCTTTAGCGTTCTGGTTGCCAACGACGGCCTGACAGGGCTGGATTATGTCTTTAGTCAGGATCCGGATTTAATAGTGCTGGATGTGATGATGCCTGGCATGGACGGCATTATGGTGCTGAAACGTTTGCGCCAGATGTCGGATAAACCCGTGCTGATGCTGACAGCCCGCGGTGACGATATCGACAAAGTGATAGGGCTGGAACTGGGCGCCGATGATTATGTGGCTAAACCTTGTTTGCCCCGTGAGTTGGTGGCTCGGATCCGCGCTATTTTGCGTCGCATGCAGTTACAACAACAAACTGAACTGAAATTACAACAAGGGCCTTTGCTATTAACACCGGCCAATAGAGCTGCTTTGCTGGACGGAGTGCCGCTGGAACTGACCGGCGCTGAGTTTAGCTTGTTGTGGCTGCTGGTGAGTCAGGCCGGGCGTATTGTCAGTAAAGCCGATTTGTCGTTGCAGGGGCTTGGCAAAAGCCTGACACAGTATGACCGCAGTATCGATGTGCATATCTCCAATATCCGGCAAAAACTGGGCAAAAGAGCCGATAACCAACCCTGGATTGAAGCAGTGCGCGGCAAAGGTTATCAGTGGTTAAGGCATTCCTGATGGGGCAATTGTTCTGGAAGTTTTTGCTGGCATTCTGGTCTGCTTTGGCTTTTGCCATAGGGCTGATTTGGGCGGTGGAAAAACTCAATGGCAATATGGAACCCGATCGGCGGCTGATGTTTGGTATGCAGGCGCGTTTGCTGCAAAGTTCAGCCCAGACCATGGTCGACGCCGGTGGTATCGCTTTACTGGGTCAGGTGGTCGCAAAATGGGATTTAGATCCGATGGCGCGCGAACAAATCTTAATTCTGGACGCGCAGGGTCAGGATTATCTGCAACGCAAAGTGCCGGATGATTGGCGGCAACAACTGGCAAAAAGGCAGACAGCAGCGAATTTCACAGTGCAGCATTTCAGAGTCACTGACGCTGAGGGGCAACACTGGCAGTTATTGTCGGTGCCCAATGACAGCAGTTTTAATCAGCGTTTGCGGTTATGGAATGGTGCTGCACCTGAGCCTCAGCCTGGCGCTATCGAAGGTGCTGCCGGCAAAAGGCCGCCCATGCCGCCTTTTTGGTTTCATCCATTGTTTTTAATGTTAAGTGTGGTGTTTACCAGTATGGCGGCCAGTTTGTTGTTGGCCTGGTATTTTGCTGCGCCGGTGCGTCAGCTGGAACAGGCGCTGGCTGCTTTGCCCAAAGAGCAATGGCGCACCCAACTTAGCGGCGCTATTACTGAACGTAAAGACGAATTTGGCAAGCTGGCGCGCAGTTTTAACCAGATGGCCAAAAGTGTGTATCTGGCTATTTTGTCGCAGCGCCGGTTGTTGCACGACGTATCACACGAATTACGTTCGCCTTTGGCGCGCTTACAAATTTTAATTGGTTTAGCGCGCCAGCAACCGGAAGACTTTGCCGCAGCCCTTGATAAAGTGGAAGCAGAAGCCATGCGGCTGGATGCGCTGGTGGGAGAAATTTTAACCTTTTCCCGGTTGGAAAGTGGTGAAGTCAGTCTGCAACAACACCAGGTCAATGTGACTGAAATGCTGGAATCTATTTGTGATGACGGACAGCTGGAAGCGGCGGCTCAGCATAAACAACTGCAGCTGGCCCTGTTGCCACAAATTTGGGTGCAGGCAGACGCTGAAATGTTGTACCGCGCTTTTGAAAACGTCATTCGCAATGCCATTAAATACACTTTGCCCGATACCCTGGTATTAGTGCGGGCAGAAATTCTGGATAAAACTCAGCAGCCAGCCGCAGTTGCCGGGCAGCCCGCTATGGTGCGTATTTGGGTGGATGACGATGGCCCGGGTGTGCCCGATGCTGAACTTGAATTGCTGTTTCAGCCGTTTTTTCGCAGCCACAAACACAGTGACGGTGTTGGGCTTGGTTTAAGTATTGCCAAGAGGGCGGTGCAAACCTGCGGCGGCACTATAGTGGCGCAAAACCGGCTGGATCATCAGGGACAAAGACTGGGACTTCGGCTTTGTATCAGCTTGCCGTTAAGCCCGGCAGGGCAAAGCTAGCCGGTAGCATATCGGTAAGCAAAGCCAGTGCGCATGCTGATGATAAAAATGCAAGGCAGCTTTGCTGAGGCTGATTGGCCCTGACAACAGACTTTGTTGCACCGTTGTCAGGGTCTTGATATTTCAGCTATTTAGCAAAAGTTTATAAAGCCGGCAGGTTGCTGTTGATCCAGCTGACATAAGACAGGGTGCGGGTGTAAACCCCGTATTTATAAGGGCGGGCGCAACCGTCACCCCAGCTGACCACACCGACGCTATACACCACACCACGGTAGCTGCTTACCAGCGGGCCGCCGCTGTCGCCCTGACAAGAGTCTTTGCCACCGCGCTCAAAACCAGCACATAACATTGAGCTTAAAATATCGCCGCCATAAGAAGCACTTTGGT
The DNA here is from genome assembly GCA_041919175.1 of Rheinheimera sp. GTDB lineage: Bacteria > Pseudomonadota > Gammaproteobacteria > Enterobacterales > Alteromonadaceae > Pararheinheimera. Next base: position 4,100 of record JAYRUI010000145.1, read on the forward strand.
TACAAACACTGTTAGAGACCACAGGTACAGAAACTTCATAAAGCGCATCAGGTCCGCTGCCACCTTCTCTGAGTGCACCCCAGCCAGTGACTGTGACATAAGCGCCGGGGTAGCCAATCTGATCCATCACTGCTGCTGTTGGCAGTTTCAGTGGCGTTAAGTTGCTGGCGGCTTTGCCAGACAGCTGTAGCAAGGCAATATCATTGGCCATAGTGTTGCTGTTATAGCTTTTATGCACAATTTTTTTCAGTACTTTAAAGGTGGTTCCGCCGCTTTTTAACGAGTTGGTGCCAACCTTGACACTGTAACGGGACGCTGCGCTGTCCATGCAATGGGCAGCCGTCAGTACCCAATCCGGTCTTATTAAAGCACCGCCACAATAGTGGCCGCCGCCTAATTGAATAGACACCTGATGCGGGTATTCGCCGTTACTGGCCGGGTTACCGCCGACTATCATCGGGGTTGGATATTGGGATGGTTTGAGTTTGTCGGCTGCTATGGCGGTGAAGCTCAGGCCAATTAATATCAGGCTCAGACTGAGTTGTTTTGGGATGGATCTGATATTCATCTGTTGCTCTCTGTTTGTCGTTGGTTGTTGTTGGTATCACCTGCATCACAATGGCAGGTGTGACAAACAGCCTTGCACAAGGTCAGCTAACCGGTGGGGTGAGGCAAACAATGTCAGATCAATATCAATTAATTGTCATAATCATGTTTCATAGTGTTTTTTATTTAGAATTAATTTGTAGATGAGATTTTGTTTAGGGTGAAAAACCAGCAATCAAATCAATTCGATAGCGAATTTAAGCCGTTATCGCTTGCCTTTAAGCGATAAAGGCCAATACTTGGCATGACTCGGCAAAAAGCGCTTGTGCCGAAGGAAAATTACTTTTGGTTTGGATGAGGTTGTTATGAAGAAGACTGTAACTGTACTGGCTTTAGCTGCAACAATGTTGGCCGTCAGCGCGCCAGCTGCAATGGCTGCTGAACAATGGGCAACATCTTTGTGTGAATACACCAAAGCGGATGACAAAAACCGGATCCGTAAGCTGTTAAGCGATAACAAACTGAACGTTCGTAAAATTTATGACAGCGTACAATGCAATAACGAATCATTGATCAAGTTTGCAATGCGCAGTGACGCTTATGAAGTGGGTTCTTTTTATGTCAAACAGATGCCGGCAAAAGCGCTGGTAGCTGAAGATTTAGAAGCCTGGGCAGGTGCCAATGGTCTGGCAACTTCTTCGCTGATCAACGATATCAAAGCACGTATCGGTCAGGACTAATCTGCGGTTCTCTAACCTGCAGTGCCATGGCCTGTAGTGAACAGTAAAAAGGGCGGTTTTCACACCGCCCTTTGTTTTTTATTCAGGCTTTTTCCCAATATTTTTAGTTTGGCAGCGGATTAATAACCGGCCGCCTGACCATCTTTACGCGATTCAGAAGCGCCATAATACACGCCGGTTTTAGGGTCTTTCATAATGGCCTGATAACCCCCATAACCGCCAAAACCATAACGGATGTCGTGGCCTTTTTGCTGCAGTTGCTGAATCGTCTGATAAGGCACACCACGCTCTACTTCAGTGTAACCGCCGTTTTCCAGATACATCTGGCTGCCATCTGTTGGCTCGGTATTGCCAAGGTGCTGCCAACGGGCGGCGTCACCGGCTTCCTGCAGGTTCATGCCGTAATCAATCATATTCACCACGATTTGCACATGGCCTTGTGGCTGCATAGCGCCGCCCATCACACCAAAGCTGACATAAGGTTGACCGTCTTTGGTCATAAAAGCCGGAATAATGGTGTTAAAAGCGCGTTTACCTGGCGCAAAAGCATTGGCGTGTTTGGGGTCCAGTGAAAACATCTGGCCACGGTCCTGGAAACCAAATCCTAAACCCGGCACCACCACACCAGAGCCCATACCACGGTAATTCGACTGAATAAGCGATACCATATTGCCGTCTTTGTCGGCTGTGGTCATATAAATGGTGTCGCCTTCATATAAGTTGGGGTTACCTGCGTCCACCCGCTGCGCCGCTTTGTCGGTAATGAGTTTGGCGCGCTCCTTGCCATAAGCTTCAGAAATCAGGCCTTTGACCGGCACCTTATGAAAATCCTGATCAGCATAAAATTTCGCCCTGTCTTCAAAGGCCAGTTTTTTCGCTTCAATTAAGGTGTGCAGGCTTTCAGGGCTGTTATAACCCATGGATCTTAAATCGAAATTTTTTAAAATCTGCAGCATCTGTAAAGCGGCAATGCCCTGACCATTGGGTGGTAATTCCCAGACATCATAACCACGGTAATTCACCGACACCGGCTCTACCCACTCAGATTTGTGCGAGGCGAAGTCTTCATAACGTAAATAACCGCCTTCTTTTTGCATAAAGGCATCAATTTTTCGGGCGATTTCACCCTGATAAAAAGCGTCGCGGCCATCTTTGGCCAGAATTTTTAAGGTGTTGGCGAGCGCTGGATTTTTAAACATATCACCTTTTTTTGGTGCTTCGCCATTAATGGTAAAAGTACCTTTAAAATCACCAGGTTGGGGTGACAATTTTGGCACTGACAGACCCCAGTAATAGGCAATCAGTTCAGATACCGGAAAACC
>JAYRUI010000146.1:0-6706 GCA_041919175.1 Rheinheimera sp.
GATGTTGAAGCTCGCCCTGAATGTCTGGCCAGGCGGATTGCTGGCAGTATTTACTGCGAAAATACTGGGGTTGAAAACCCGGCGTCCAATGCGGTTGCGTTAATGCGGGGTTTGCTTGTTGTAAGCGAAAGTCAGCGTCAGCCAGCCATGCCGGACAAGGGCAATTATGAAAAAAACTGTCCAGCGGCAATTGTTGTACCGGGGTTAGCCGCCGCCAGTAGAGACGGTGCAACAGCACAGCAGCTAAAATTAACATCAGACCAATACCTGGCGCTGATAAAACAAAAGAACTGGCAAACTCTGTGAAGCTGTTGGCTAACATACGGCGTTCCTTGCTTACAAATGTCCCGAAATTATTGGTTATTCTTCCCCGAATTGCCAACTAACCGGCCTTTTAAAAATTGTGCTGTTTTGTGAACTGCCCGCAATTTTCGGTATACTGCCGCTTTTCAACGTGGAAATTGTGTTGATGTTTCACATAGCATTGTTTGAGCCTAAAATCGCGCCAAATTGTGGCAATATTATTCGTCTGGCGGCCAATAACGGCTGCAGCTTGCATTTGATAGAACCTTTAGGTTTTGATTTTGAAGAAAAAAAATTGCGTCGCGCTGGCCTTGATTACCATGATTTAACAAGAGTAACCCGTCATGCTAACTACGCCGCTTTTTTACAGGCCATGGCCGGCAGGCGCATTATTGCCTGTACCACCAAGGGCAGCAGGCCGCATACTGACGTGACTTATCAGCAAGATGACGTGTTGTTATTTGGCTCAGAAACCAGTGGCTTACCGGACGAAGTGCGCAATGCAATACCTGCAGAGCATCGGATTCGCATTCCAATGATGCCGGACGCCCGTAGTTTAAATCTGGCCAATGCGGTTGCCATCATTAGTTATGAAGCCTGGCGCCAACAAGGATTTGCCGGCGCAGTGTAGCTTCAGTAACAAAGGAAAAATCATGACACAGGGTGAATACAGGTTATGGGTCAGGCGTTCAGGTTATCTGACGCTGTTTACTGCCTTGTTGATTGTGGCGTTAAAGCTCTGTGCCGCCATTATGACCAACGCCGCTTCAGCGCTGGCGTCTTTTATGGATGCGTTGTTAGATGTGCTGGTGTCTGGTATGAATTTTCTTGCCCTGCGTTATGCCTTAAAACCCGCTGACGATGAGCACCGTTTTGGTCATGGTAAGGCTGAAGCTGTGATGGCGCTGTTTCAGGCGGCGTTTTTAACGGGGGCTGCCGTATTGTTGTTGTATCAGGGGGTGAGCCGTTATTTTAGCCCTGAACCTGTTGGCGCTTTAAATAGCGGTATTTTGCTGACGTTGTTTTGTACCTGTTTAACCCTGACGCTGGTGTTGGTGCAACGCTGGATCATCAAAAAAACCGGCTCTTTGGCGGTGAAGGCCGATTCAGCCCATTACAGTGGTGATGTGCTGATGAACCTGTCGGTGATTGCCGCTTTGTGGTTGGTGAGTAACTCAGTGTTGTGGGCTGATGCCGTTATGGCAGCTTTAATCGCTTTGTATTTGCTGTGGACAGCCTGGCAGCTGGCGTTGGAGAGTTTACGTCATCTGCTGGATGAAGAGCTGACTCAGGCTGAGCGTGAACAGATAGTGGCAACCTTGCAGCAGCTGCCACAGGTTTATGGTGTGGATCAGCTCAGAACCCGTCAGGCTGGTATAAAAAAGTTCGTGCAGTTACGTTTGTTATTATCTGACGAGCTGTCGTTGTTAGATGCCCACGACATCGTGGATACGGCAGAACTCAAAGTGGCGGCCTTGTTCCGCGATGCCGAAGTGATTATTCATGCCGATCCGGTTTCAGTGGTGCCTGTGCCGGAGTTTCCAAAACCTGCTGCAAAAACTGATTCACAGCCATAAACCATTGCCGGCGAATATCGTCTGTTTCATTCAGCAACTCATGCCGTGCGTTGGCAATAGTCACAGCCGGCATAAAACCGGCCTGTTGTTGCCATTGCTGCCAGAGCGCCAGCTGCCGGATGTTGCTGACCACCTCGTCCGCTGCGCCCTGCAATAAAAAACAGGGGATCTCAGGTACCTGTTGTTGGGGAAATTGCCGGCAGGTTGTTAGCGCTTCATTCAGCCAATGCCAGCTCACCCCGCCAAGCTGATACAACGGATAGCGCTGATACAACTGCCTGAACCACTGATAGCGCTCAGCACTGTGGGTTAAATCATTATTAAGAAAAGGCCGGTTTTGATAGGGCCCCTGACCTGGTAAATACCAGAGTTTTTTACTGAGCAATGCGTTTAGCCAGCAGGCAATTGTTGCCAGCGGCAATGCCAGTTTATCTGGTATCGGGTGGGTATGAATGCCCCACATCGGCGAACTGAATACAGCCGCGCGGATTGGGCTTTGCCGTTCACGCTGCAAATAACCGGTTAAAATTGCACCGCCCATCGAATGCGCCACGCCCAGCAATGGCAACCTGTTGAGCGGCGTGATGATTGTGTTGATAAATTCCTGTAAATCATCGATATAGTCAGAGAAATGCCTGACATAACCCAGTTGCGGGTCGGTTTGCAACCGCTCAGACGCGCCCTGACCCCGATGATCCAACACAAAAACCTGATAGCCAGACGCCAGAGCGTCAGCAATAAACTCCGCATATTTATGGCCAGCTTCAATACGACCGGGTACCAATAATAAACTGGCGGTCGCTTTGGCGTTTAACCAATAGCTATGGTGAATTTTCACCTTGTCTGTGCCATAGAACCAGCCATGCCGCCCTTGTTGCCATATCCTGGAAAACTCAGCATCGGCGCGGCCAGACACAAAATCTGCCTGACAAAAATGTGCTTGTAATGGCGGGAAAAGGCTCAAGAGACAACATTCCTGTTATTAAATGTCAGTTCAATACATAAACCACCTGCACCGGGCAAGCTGGCCTGAATAGCACCGCCGTGTTGCCTTGCCGCCTGAGCCGCAATGGCAAGACCTAAACCTGTGCCCCCAGTTGCACTGTTACGGCTGTCGGACACACGGTAAAAAGGCGCAAATATATGCTCCAGACAATCCGCCGGAATACCAGGGCCCTGGTCACAGATTTTGAGTTGGGTCCGGGTGGCATCCTGTTGTAAATAAAACTGAATATGGCCGCCTGCCGGACTGTATTTGATGGCATTACGCAACACATTTTCTATGGCTCTGCCAATCAGCCTGCTGTCACATTGGATCCAGCATGGCTGAGTGCCGCTTAATTGTAATTGCAGCTGTTTTTCATCAGCGTCCAGCTGATTCACGGCAAAAATTTCTTCGACTAACTCTGCCAGATCAATGTCTTGCCATTGCAGCTGATATTGACCTGCGTCCAACCTGCTGAAGGTTAATAACTCGTCCAGCAGCTCGTCAATGCGCTCCAATTCCTGTTGCAATCTTGGTAATTGTTGACCACCGCCCTGACGTTGTTCCAGCGCTATAGCCAGTTGGGCACGGGTTAAAGGGGAGCGCAGTTCGTGCGAAACATCTCTTAAAAGTCGTTGTTGGTTTTGCAATAAATCGCTGATTTTGCTGGCCATCAGATTAAAACCGCGACTGAGTTCACCTATTTCATCCGGGCGCTCGGCCGGTGCTTCGGCTCTGGCCTGTAAATCGCCCGCGGCAAAATCGAGGTTCTTTTGTTTTAACAACCGCAGTGGTTTGGTAATGCTGAGCGCCAGCACAATACTGGCCAGCGCTGACACCAGCAGTAACATGGCAGGTAACAGATACTGGGGGAGTGCCATTAAATCCAGACCCGGGCTTTGTGGCCTCGGTCTTTGTTGATAGAGCGCCAGCGGCGTGCCCTTAAAATTCACCAAAAATGGCCCGGCCAGTAAGGTCTGACGGTGCAACAACAAGCGCGGTTTATCCAGCTGCGATAGTTCCGTCAGCCAGTTGCGGTCAAAATTACGGGGCAGAATTTCACTGTTGAGCACACGGTTGGTATATGGGTCTACCACCAGCCAGCGGTTGCGGTCCCTTCTATTGATCCGTTTAGATAACTCTTCAATAGAATCAGCGCGTTGCAACGATTTTAATAAAGGCTCCAACTGATGGGCGACATCATGGGGCAAGCGTCGGATCTCTGTTTGATCGCTAAAACCGCGTGCCAGCAGCCAGGCGCTGCCCATGGTTAATAGCAGCACCAGCCAGAACCAGGCAAAAATGCGCACCGCCAGATAACGTAAAGGGTTAAACGCATTAAGCTTCATGCCTGCTCCAGAAACAAATAACCACTGCCACGCAAGGTCTGTATTTTTTCTGTGGTATCTGCGGCACCGAGTTTTTTGCGGATATTGCTGACATGCATATCCAGGCTGCGGTCGTATTGTTGTAATGCCCGGCCCAAAACTTCTTTGCTTAAATCCTCTTTGGTGATGACTTTACCGGCATTTGTCATCAGATGATCCAGCAGCTGAAATTCGGTGGCTGTCAGCACTATCGCTTGCCCTGCACAGTGCACTTGCCGGTTTTGCCGGTTCAGCTGCACGTTATTGAGCTCCAGCACGCTGGCGCTGTGTTGGCTTGGCGCCTGCTGCGCCAGTTCAACCCGGCGCAAAATAGCCCGCGCTCTGGCGCTGAGTTCACGTGGGTTAAAAGGTTTAGCCAGATAATCATCGGCGCCAAGTTCCAGCCCGACAATACGGTCGATGTCATCACCACGGGCCGTTAGCATCAGCACAGGACAATAGCTGGACTGGCGCAGTTGCCGCAGCAATGACAAACCATCCAGGCCCGGTAACATCACATCCAATAAAATCAGCTGATATAAACCACTTTGCGCCATGGTAAGGCCAGTGACGCCATCGGCTGCTCTGTCCAGTTGAAAACCATCCAGCGTCAGGTATTCAGTAACCAGCTGGCTCAGCTCGTGATCATCGTCAATAAGCAGGATTTTTTGATTCATGCTGGTTCCTCATTACGGCTCAGTGGTCAGTTTAAAGGCCTGACACATAGCGACAACGCTCTTTACATAACCTTTACCCTGGCTTGGCGTTGCTTTGCATAACGCAGAGTATGCTTGTTTCATCGCTGTGCAGTCCAGCAGAAACACCGCAGGACCCCAGCAGAACTAACCTAACCAAGTGGAGCTTAAAATGAAAAAATTCAATCTGTTAGCCTTCGTATTATCGTCTGTTCTGCTGACAGGCGTCAGCACTGCAGTGATGGCCGGTGACCGCCATCATGGGAATGCAGGTCACGCCATGGTCGACAGCAAAATGTTTAAAGGGCTGGATTTAACGGATGCCCAAAAAGCACAGGTAGACACTTTACTGAAAGACTATCGTGCCACTGCCTTTAATAAAGCCGAACGTTTTGCGATGCATGAAGAATTGCAGCAAGTGTTGCAAAGCGAAACTTTTGACGAAGCCGGTGTCCGGGTTGTGCTGGAAAAACACCAGGCTAAAAAATTGGAACAGGAAGTCGCAGCGCTTAAGCTGCAACACCAAATCAGGGCTGTGCTGACACCGGAGCAAAAAGCCAGGCTGGATGAACGCAAAGCCAAAATGCGCCAGAGAATGCAGGAAAAAATGGCAGAGAAAAATTCTGCTTAATTGCCGTTCTTTATGCTGATGTACCGGCTTGATGCAAGTCATCAAGCAACAGGACAAAAAGCTGACTCAGGTCAGCTTTTTTTACGTTGCAGACTGCAAAGATCAATAATATGAGAAGTTCATCTCGTGGTTCTATCGCCGTTATCTTGCTGCCAGTAGTTTCTCTTTCGAACCACAACAACTAAATTCCTAAAAAAATCATGCTTCTGGAAAATAAGTCGAGTAATCACTTTAAACAGCAGGAGGAACTTTGGTACTTTGAAGTCAGGCATACAGCGCTGCTGTATCAGCTGTTGCTTATTCATCTCAACTTTTTGTCTAAAAATTATTCAAACAAAAAGACTAAATAAGCTTGAAAAAGTTAACGAATTTACCCAAAACCTACCATTGTGTTCAGTGCCTTTTGCTCTATCTTGGAATGCTGACGGGCGGTCCCAGGCTGCTGTACAGGGAAAATCCCGAACATAATCAATAAAGAGACGGGGATAGACGATGAAATTAATTTACGCTTTGGCCGCAGTGGCGGCTGTTAGTGTACAGGCACAAGCCGCAGTTGCTGGTTATCCGGTGGTATTAGTGCATGGTTTCCAGCCGGAGCAGCTGAAAACCAAACCAACAGGCGCTGCTGTTACCCAAAATGGTGAGTCTTATTGGCAGAATTTCTGGAATGCCAGAGCTGATGTGCGCATTGACTGGCCGTCGCAGGAGCGGGTGAAAGGCAAAATAGCCACAGATTATGTCTGGCCTAAGCTGAAACAACTGTCGTTAAATCAAACCTGCAAAAATGGCTGCATTATTGTCAGTCACTCAACCGGTGATTTGGTTAGCCGTTATATGATTGATAATCAGGCACTTTGGTTGCAAAACGCGGGTATGGCCCCGCTGAATATTGTGGCGACTTTTGATTTTGCCGGTGCTGGTGGTGGCTCGGAGCTGGCGGATTTGGCGGTGAATGTTGCAACGGGCAGTGGTGTGCTGGATGCGGCGTTAAAGGCCGCTATTTCGTTGTGGCTTGGTGAAATTCCCAGTGCCAACAATGTAGGTGTACTGCAGGATTTGCGCGTGAACACGGCGCGGCAGCTGTCTGCTATGCCCCAAAGCCGGGTGCCGAGATTACGTTTTGCCGGTGCATCTTCGGCGTTTTTAGG
>JAYRUI010000147.1:0-6701 GCA_041919175.1 Rheinheimera sp.
GTTTAGTGCCACTTCCGATCTCAGCCCACTTGCGGACGCCCCTTTGATGTTTATCGATGTGCAGGGAAGTCAGGTGCAGGATATTTCGGCGCTGCGTCACTTGCGGCGGTTATGGAGTATAAATCTGAATGATACCGATGTAACGGATTTATCTGTGTTGTTGCAGGCGGAGTCCTTATCATCGCTGAATTTGGGCGCCACTTTAGTCACGGATTTTTCGGTACTGAAAAACCTCAGATTTGCCAATAATGCTGCTTTAACTATTTCCGGTTGTGTGGATCAGCAGGGGTATTCACTGCATCTGGACGAATTAAATGCGCTGAAAGCCAAATACAATTTAACTTTATCACTGTACGGTGAAAAGCGTGATGATTGCCCTGATACCTTTGCTGGCGTGACGCTGAATGCACAAGGGCAGGTGCAAAACCGTCAGCTGAGTTACAGCTGGCAGGCCAGTGGCAGTAGCACAACTTTGCATTGTGCCCTGTATCTGGACCTGGATGAACAACTGCCGGGAACCCCTGTCAGCCCTATGCAAGCCTGCGGCAACGTTGGTCAGCGGTTGTTTAGCGGTTTTCAGGCCGATCAGTTCAGGCCTGCCATTTTGTTTGATAACGGCATTGGCGGTGAAAAGCTGGTGCGGATGGCGGAAGTGGGGGCTGCACCTGCTGTTGCTGCCTTGCAGTCGCTGGATTTAAGTCAGGTCACCTTGTCGAAAAAACCGCTGTTAACACCACAACGGGATGGCTTATTAAGGTTGCATGTTACCGCAGCCCAAACCCCGGCCACTTTGCCGAAGTTACAGGTGCAATTGAGTTTAAATGGCAGCAGCACTTTGCTGGACGCCACAGCGCCAACTCAGCCTTTACCCCGGAGTAAAGTGCATAACAGCCTGAATCATAGTTATAAATTGACAGTGCCCGCTAACTGGATGAAAACCGGTTTAGTGTTGAAAGTATTACAGGATGGTAAGCAGGTCAAAGAGTTGACGCCGGAATTTGCCGTGGAGCGGCCTTTGGCTATCCGGATCGTGCCTTTGCAGCTGGGCGACAGCGTGGCGACATTGCCTGCAGTGGACTTTGTGCAGCGTACTGTGCAGAAGTTCTGGCCCTTTGCTGCGGTGGATGTCCGTGCCAGAGCGCCTTATCAGCTGCAGGTGGATGGCGCAAAAACAACGGCTTACGTGATGCTGGACCAGCTATCAGACCTGCGGTCTATCGAAAACGAGCGGGTTTATTATTATGGCTATTTTAAACCTGAGATGGGCGATGGTTGTTGTGGTGGTCTGGGTTATATCGCCTTTCCGGCTGCGGTAGGTTTTGATACCGACAATAACGGCAGCATTCTGGCACATGAACTCGGGCACAATTTTGGCCGTCAGCATGTGGCCTGTGGCAACCCGGGCGGGCCTGATCCTATGTATCCTTACAACCCCAAATCCACAGGTTCTGTCGGCTTGAGTCTGGATTTAGCCAGCACTTTTTCGCCAGAAACTTATAGTGACGTGATGTCATATTGTCAGCCGGTACATGTGTCAGACTACAACGTGGCTGCGGTGCAGGATTTTGTACTGAAGAACCCTCCGGCTGCTTTTGCTGCTGCGGCGCTGCCACAGGCTGTTATCCCTGTCACTGAAGTACAAATGACACAACCACAAAGTGGGGCGCAGCCACCAGCAAGCGCTTTGTACTTAAGCGGTAGTTTTGCACAAGGGCAAATGAATATCCGTACTTTAGTGCCGTTATCGCGCGCGCCAAATGAAATAGCGCAAAGTGATGTGGTGATGAGGCTGCAGGATGGTCAAGGGCGTTGGCATCAGTTTAATGTGCTGCTGCAACAATATGACCATGCGGAGGCGCAAGTGGAGCAACGTTTCCAGTTGGAAATACCGGCTTTCACCATTAAAAAAATGCAGATTTGGCGTGGAAATCAACAACTGGCGGAGTTATCTCAGGATGCTCAGTTATTGGCTAAATCACAACAACAGTTACAGAGCCTTGGCAGCAGCATCAAACTGCAGGAAAAATCCAATGAAGTTTGTGTCAGCTGGCCTGCGGATGGTACTGCCGGTATCACTTTATTACATCGCCAGAATGGCCAGGATTTTGTGCTGGCACTGAATGAAACATCCGCTGACTTTTGCCGTGACAGCAGCACCTTGCCGCCGGGCGGCGAATGGCGGCTGAGCTGGCGGCAGCAGTTATTGCTGCGTGAATTTGTGCAAACAAGGTAGCAATATAGGTACCCGCATCAGTAAAACCAGACTAAAAAGGGCGCTGACAGCAGCGCTCTTTTTATGGCTGCGGATATCGCCAAAATCCAGCGCCTAAAGCTGACTGCAACTTGCCAGTGACATCAGATTGACAAACTTGTGATATTTTTTGTGTGTTGCGAAGTACGTTTTGACTCCGGCTAGAGTGAGGTTGGCATTGCTGCCAATCATCAGAACAACCGGAGATTACAATGAAAACCAGGAACATCCCTATAGCCGTTATTTGTGCGCTGAGTTTTGCCTCGGTGCAAGCCGCTGAACCACTGCGCCCACCTGTAGAAAAAGCCCCCGTTGTGCATCCGCTGGTGTACAGCTACGACGAAATGTTTAACTTTGATATTGAAGCTTACCTGGCCAGTCAGGCGCCGCATTTATTGCCTTATGCTGAACATATTTCCCATTGGGCTGGTTACAGCAGTATCAGTCCCAAAGTGCTGTTAACACTGCTGGAGCAACATAGCGGTCTGATCAGTGATGCCAACGCAGAGCACGCCAGAGTGCAGCGTCCTTATGGCGATTTGTCGCGCAAAATTGGTTTTGAAGCTCAGTTGCAGGACGTGGCCAATCAGCTGGCGGAGCGGATTTACAGTGGCAAATTAAGGCTGGAAGCCACAGAGTTTGCCACTGCCGAGCAACAGGATCCGTTAGCGTATTTGCTGAGTTTTAACAACGACACTGAAACGCAAAAACCGCAAGTGCAGCAAAAACGGTTTGAGCAGCTGTACCAAAAGTTATTTGCCGAAGACTTTAAACCGGCCAAAGTGAAAATTGCGAACAGTGCCAATGCGTTATTGGCAGGCCCTGCCAATGGTTTTTTACAGTTCCCGTTCCCGACCGGCCAGTCATGGCATGTAGGTGGCGCCCATACCAATACCGGCAGCGGCAGTTACCCTATGTCATCGCTGGATATGAGTCAGGGCGGCGGCTGGGGCAGCAATCAGTCCGGTGTTTGGGTGGCCGCTTCGGCCGGTGGCAGTTTTAAACGGCACTCGTCCTGTTTTGCGGAAGTGGTGCATAGCGGTGGCTGGTCGACCACTTATTATCATCTGATGAATATTCAGTACAACACCGGTGCTACTGTCAGCAAAAACACTAAAATTGCCAACCCTGCGAATAGTAAACCCCAGGCTTTATGTAATGGCGGAGCTTCTACCGGGCCACATCAGCACTGGAGTTTAAAACAAAACGGCAGCTGGACGCATTTGAATGGGGTCTATGTCTCAGGCTGGCAAATTACCGCCACCGGCACTAGTTACGACACCAACTGCACCCGGTATTATTTAACCAAAAACGGCACTAAACGTTGTGCCGGTTATTTTAATCATTAAGGGGTAAAGGCTGAACACTGGCGTTTTTCAGTTCAACCAGATAAACCTGTTGTGAAGCCTGATGGCGTTTAGCATCATAGTTGGTAGGAAAATCATAGAGTTGTTGCTGCGGTAACGCCTTTAATAAACAAGTGCGGCTGATATCGGCCGCACAATGTTTTAATGCCTGCAGCACCAGAGTTGCGGCGGCAAAACCTTCAAAAGCAATGTCGTTTTGTGGTGCACCTTTGCCAGAAGCTTGCCGGTAGGCTGCAGCAAGTTTTGATGGGTTATGCTGATGCTCAGGCATCACCATAGACGCAATAACTTTGTCGTTGTTATTCAGCATGGCAGCCAATTCAGAAACACCGGTAAAAGACACCACACTAAAGACGGGACGCAGGTTTTGTTGTGCTGCCAATGAAATAGCCTTGGCAAGCACCTGATAAGTGCCGACGGTCAGCACCAGCTCGGGCTGGTGTTGTTGCAGCTGTTGTACTGCAGGTGCCAGATCTGTGCTGTTGCGCTGAAACCTGCTGATAACCACAGGTTTAAGACCACGATAACTCAATTCTGCTAAAAAGTTTTGCTCCAGCGTGGCACCAAATTCATCGGCCTGAATAAACAAAGCTATTTTGCGCAGGCCCAGGGTGTCGACCAGATATCTAATTTGCGCCTTGGCTTCTTCGGCGTAGCTGGCGCGAAAGTTAAAAATAAAATGATCATCACTCTGACGCAATAAGTCGGCACCGCTAAAAGGCATCAGATAAGGAATTTGCTCGTGTCTGAGCAGCGGCAACACCGCACTGGAAGTTGGGGTGCCGATGTAACCAAACAGCGCTAACACTTTTTTGGAAAATACCAGCTGACGGGTATTGGCCACTGTACGCACCGGCTCGTAACCGTCATCCATGGCAATAAGCTCTATGGGGCGCCCTGCAATACCACCTTGTTGATTTTGTTGATTAAAAACCAGCTCAGCGCCATGGCGGTAGCTCCGACCAAGTTCAGCGGCGGGGCCGGAAAAAGGCGCCGACATGCCAAGGCGAATCGGCTCTTGTGCGGCAAGGCTTGTTGTACTCAACAACCAAAAAACCAAAAACAGATATCGCCACATCACTACAGGAAACCTTCCGGAGCCAGGATCTGAACCCCATCCTAACAACCCGGTTATACGGTCGTTTTGATGCAGGTCAGCAATTTGCTTGTTAATTATCAAACCGAAGCAGCCAAAACGGCAGCAACAGCACGCTGAAATTGTTGTTGAATGGCCTGTTTACCCTGCAGTTGGCTGCTTAATGAGGCTGCTGCCAGCTGCTGCCATGATTGTTGTTGCCAGAGTTTTTTTACCAACAATTGCGCTGTGTCAGGCGGTAGCTGCTGGTAATTCAGGTTGAACCAGTGCAATAACAACACTTCAACCAGCTCAAAAGGCCTGTTGCCGGCAGCAAACAACTGCAGTTGTTGCCATTGTGCTGCACTCAGACTTTGCCTGGGCGGGCTGACCAGTTGCAGCACTAACTCAGCACACAGCTGTTTTTGTACTCCACTCAGCTGCCAGTATAGGTCTTCTGAAAATTGCTGCTGCAGTTGCTTTATGGGTGTTTGCCAACTTTGTTGTAAAGCATGGATCACCAGCACTGAAGGTTCGCTACTGGCTTTTTCCGCTTGCTGGCTCAGTTTCACTGCAGCAAAACCAGCTTGTTGCCAAAAACGCAGTAAAGCAGCGGTACAACCAAAACTGCTGCCGATAGCGGCAAAACCTAAAGTCTGAAAATGTTGCTGCAGCAACTTCAGCATTTTGCTGCCTAATCCTTGTTGTTGCAGCACAGGGCTTACCGCAATGCGCTGAATTCGCGCCAGTTTTTCGCCGGCAAGTTGTGGGCAAGCCAGATGAAAGGCCAGACTTTGTGCCATTAACTGCCCCTGCACCCGGCGTTTCCCCTGATAAATCTGTTGGCTCAGCCCTTCGGGCAATTCGCCTTCAATACTGATTACGGCACAAGCGAGTATCTGGTCTTGTTGCTTTAACGCGAAAAGCTGTAACGCCGGATTATCCAACAGCGCCCATAAGTCGTTGATGCTGGTTTGATAATGCGCCAGGCTCAGCAGCGCCATTATTTGTGGCAATAACGGGTGTTGCCCCAGCTGTTGTTGCGGCAGCAGCTGGAGTTGAAGCTGATGTTCCGGCTGATAACAAGGCTGCTGATAATCTGTTGCCAGTAAAAATCGTTGAAAAATAAGCTGTTCCAGCGGGCAGTCTGCTGCATACCGAATGGCTTGTTGTAACTGCAGTTTGTGCCATCCAGGGCAGTGATGATCCAGGTAAGGCTGAAACTTCAGCAAAAAACCACGGCCAGTGCCTTCATAACCATGTTCGGTGCTGGCCAGAACCACACGGCTATAATGCGCGACCAGTTGTTGCAGCTGCGGGGTTGGAATGGCGGCTGCTTCATCGATCAATAACAAATCGAGTTTGGGCTTTTCTGCAAGTAACAGATCCACAGGCCAGAAACGCAGGGCGGGTTCAGCATCCGGCAACAATTGCTGCAGATGTTGTGTTGCCATGGCAAGCGCCACTGCGGCACTGTCGGGGTGGGGAGCACAAATAGCGAGTTTGGTTTTGCCTTGTTGTTGCAACTCTGCCGCAGCAATACCCAAAGCCGCTGATTTACCGCGGCCACGGTGCGCGGTGATTAACAAAGGCCGGCGCCTGTGGCCGGACAACACTTTAAAAATACCTTGCACTGCTTGTTGTTGATCGGCACTTAAATAAGGCGCTGGCACAACAGATTGGTTTTTAGGGGGTGTATTGCTATTTGTTGCAGGAAAAGACAAATCCTGGATCAGCGAATTTCCGGTGCAGACCAGCCAGTTATTTTGTGCTGGCTGATAAAGCCAGAATTTTAAAAAAGCCGAAGGCGCTTGTGGATGTGGGTAAGAACGCAGTTTAGCGGCCTGGTTATTTGTTTGTTGCTGCCAGATTTCAGCCGCTGGACTGTATAAAATCCACAAGCCACCAGCCTTGACACAACCGGCGCTGGCGGCCACTAAATCCCAGTCGATACCCTGTTGTGCATTCACCACCAGCACATCACATTCAGCGCCCAGCAGTTGATGTT
>JAYRUI010000148.1:0-6698 GCA_041919175.1 Rheinheimera sp.
TAATTCGCTGTAAGTTTCGCTTGGCACACCACCCCGTGGGAAGGCCAGATAACGCACGGTAATGCCGTTGTCTAAGTAGCTCTGCATTTCATTGTGCAATTTGCGGCAATAACCACAGCTGGTGTCTGTAAATACCGTGACCACATACTTTTCATCTTTGGCTTTAAATTCAATGCTGGAGTTTTTTAATTTACTGACACCCTCTTTGCGTACATTTTGCAAAATAGTTTCGTTCACGACCCGCTTGTTTTTTAAATCGTATACTGTGCCTTCAATTAAAAACTGGCCGTTATTGGCAGTAAAAAATAAGCCTTTATCGGTTAACACTTGCTGCACACCCGGCACCACAGAATCTGCCACTGAATTTACTTTTAAACCAAGTTCGGTCAGGGATGCATGCAAGGCTGTTTCATCGGGCAGTTTTGTCGGTACTGCACATACTTGTCCCGCCACCATTGCCAGCATCAGACTTACAACCATCTTTTTCATCTTTGATATCCTGTATTTATTCAAAATTGCATCAACCGCGAGGATGGTGCTGTTGGTGGATCTTTTGCAAGCGCGTTTGCGCTACATGTGTATAAATCTGCGTTGTGGATAAATCGCTATGCCCCAACAACATCTGTACGACCCGCAAATCAGCGCCGTGGTTCAACAAATGGGTGGCAAAGGCGTGCCTCAGTGTATGGGGTGACAAAGGCGCATCAATACCAGCGACCCTGGCGTAAAACTTGATGCGATGCCAGAAGGTCTGTCTGGTCATTTCAGTGCCCCTATTGCTTGGAAACAATACATCCGACTGCTGCTGCAACAACAAACCACGGCCTTGTGCCAGATAACGTTGCAGCCACTCGCTGGCAATTTCACCTATAGGCACCAGTCGTTCTTTACTGCCTTTGCCCAGCACCCGCACCACCCCCTGGCGCAAATTCAGTTGCTGCATGGTTAAACCACAAAGTTCGCTAACCCGAAGGCCTGCAGCATACAACAATTCCAGCATCACTTTGTCGCGAAACTGGATCAAATCATTAACATCAGGCGCTGTCAACAAAGCTTCTACATCGGCCTCCGACAACGACTTTGGCAAACTTAAACCAATTTTTGGGTTGAGCAACAAGGCAACCGGGTTGTGGCTGCACAGTTTCTGTTGATGTAACCACTGATAAAAACGCCGCAAACTGCTGAGCGCGCGGGCTGTGCTGCGCGGCGATAACTCCAGATCGTATCTGTGTGCCAGATATTGATTCAGCAACTCAGTATTTACCTCAATCAGGCTTGACCGCTGACTGGCCGCAAAAACGGCAAACTTGCGTAAATCTGTACCATAAGCCGCTAAAGTATGGGGGCTGACGCCTTTTTCCAACCATAACTGGTCAAGAAAACGCTGAATAAGCTCAAGACAGCCGGCGGCCACTGTTGCTGGCGCAGACGCTGATTGCACTTGATTCACTGTTGTACCTCCACCTTGTACCTCAACCCAATCTGGCTTGCTTTAAGCGCGCCCTTTCATCTGTTAAACTGCGACACCTCGCCCAAACCAACCAGCAACAGGCTTTCTATGTCGTTGAAAATAGCTGTATTTTATGGGTCCACCACTTGTTATACCGAAATGGTGGCAGAAAAAATCCAGGTGTTGTTAAGTTCAGATCCGGCCCTACCGGCGCACAGCAGTGTAACACTTCACAATTTAAAAACGCAGCCTATGGCCCTGATGGCCGATTATGATGTGCTGATCCTGGGCATTTCCACCTGGGATTTTGGTGAACTGCAGGAAGACTGGGAAGCGCATTGGGATGAAATTAACCAGCTTGATTTAACGGGCAAAATTGTTGCTTTGTACGGTATGGGCGATCAGCTTGGTTATGCCGAATGGTTTCTGGACGCCATGGGCATGCTGCACCACGCTATCAGCGAACAAGCTTGTCAGCGCATTGGTTTTTGGTCGACCGAGGGTTACGATTTTATCCGTTCTAAAGCAGTGACCGACGACAATGAATGGTTTTTTGGCCTGGCTCTGGATGAAGAAAATCAATACGATCAAACCGATGAACGTTTGTCTTTTTGGCTCACCCAGCTGCTTGACGAAATTTCAGAGCTGGCCTGAAACAACGCCACCCAGCTGTAAGCCTTCACTGGCGTGCACTGTGCATAAAAAAAGCAGAAATGTTAAAAAATCTCTTGCACAGGTACAAAGCTTTGCATAGAATGCGCGCCACTGAAGGGCAAGTCAGCTGAAAGGCTGAACACGCAAAGCCACAGATCTAAAAGTAATTCAATGAGTTACTCATGATAGCTGGGCTACCATCGTTCACTACGATGTCAGGAACAAAGTGTTTCGCTTTGTTTCACTGCAGGTTCACCTCTGCTTGCCTCTTCCGAACCCTAATTTGCCGACATTGCAAACAACCCTGGATCCGGAGCTGGCCATGAAATTAAAATTTTTACCTCTGATTGCTGTATTAGCTACACCATTTGTAACGACCACTGCATCTGCCGGTGACCAAATCGCTGAATCCATTTGTTCTTACATTGCCGCGAACGACAAAAACAGCCTGCGTAAAACTTTATCTGACAGCCGTATGCGTTTAAAAAACGTGTATGACGGTGTGGCTTGTGACGGTTTACCAATGATCCGTTTTGCGATTAAACACAATGCAGCTGACACCGCTGAATTTATTATCAAGCAGTTACCAGGCAGCCAGATTGCAAAAATGGGTGATGCTGAATGGGCCGCCAGCAATGGTTTCGCCTCATCTCCTGTGATTGAAGCATTAAAAGCCCGTAGCTCAAGCTAACATTGGCTCAATAATATTGATTGGAAAAGGCGCCTCAGGCGCCTTTTTTATTGTTTAAAACACACTTGTTGCTACGCCAACAGCTCAGCTAAATCAGCGGCAAGACCAGACTGTTGCCACCACAGCCTGATGGGCTCCACCGCTTTCACCAATTGCACACTGCCACAACCATTAAAAACAGCATAATCAGTCAGCGCCTGTTTAAAAGCCAACGCAAGTTCAGCAGTGAGCTTCACCTCTGGCAACAACACTAAATGTTGTAATAACAACACACCACTTTTACGTTCGGCTTTGACATCCAACTGACCAATAAAATCTCTGCCATATAAAACCGGTAAGCTGTAATAGCCAATTTTACGTTTTGCTTCAGGTACATACACTTCAATTTGATAATCAAAATCAAACCAGTGTTGCAGCCGCTGACGCTGAATCAGCAAGTTATCAAAAGGGTTTAACAAGCGCATTTGTTTTTGCGCGCGACCAGGCGGTAATAAATTCTGTTGCCAGAAATAACGCTGATTCTGATGGTAAAAAGCCGTCAGTTTGCCTTCTTCCACTTGTTGCAGCAGATGTTGTTCAACAGCAGCTTTGATGCCGGAGCGCAGATAACACATTTGCGCTACAGAGCCAAAACCATGGCTTTGCAGGTATTTTTCCACCAGGTGTGCGGCAAATTCATCGTCATCCGGAACACGGCAATCCAGACCCTCTGGCAACACTCTTTCAGTTAAATCAAACACTTTCTGAAATTTATCGCGGCGCACCACCATCAGCTCGCCTTGCATAAACAGCTGCTCCAGCGCTTGTTTGGCCGGCTGCCAGTCCCACCAGGGGCCATTTTTGGCGGTTGTTGCGGCAAAATCACCGGCTCTGAGTGGCCCTTCACTGCTGATACGGGCGCGCACTTCGCGCATTTGCTGATGATTGACATCAAACCAGTGTTTTTTGCCCTGTAGCAGCTGCTGTTTGCGATACAGGCTAAAACGATAATCCTCCATCGGCAAATAAGCCGCCGCATGGGACCAATATTCAAAAATCTGTTTTTTTGCCAGCAGCTCATCAAGCCAGGCCGGTTGATAATCTGCCACCCGGCTTGCCAGCACATGATGATGCGCCCGCTGCACCACATTGATAGAGTCAATCTGCACATAACCCAGCTGCTGTATGCTACCCAGCACGCCGGCTTTGCCTTTGGTTTTGCGTAGCAGTCCTTGCTGCTGCAAATTCAGCAACCGAAATTCTGCGGGGCTAAGCGGCAGCTCGTTCATCACAATCATCCTTAAAACTTCAGATAAAAATCACGGAGTAACCAGCGGTATTGCTCACTGTAACTGCCGTCTGCCTGATGGATCGTCAGGCTGTCGCTCCTTGGTACCAGATCCGGCAGCGCTTGAGTTGGCACTGGTTCCGGTTGGTTGCTTCGGCTTAAGCTGAATAATGTGCGGATCGGTGCTTTGCCAGGCAAAGTGCTGACCAGAGTACGGCGCTGTAAGCACCAGCCGCTGGCCAGCGCCAACTGCAACAACTGCTGTGCAGCTTCACAAGGCAAGATCAGACTAAAAACGCCATCTTCTGCCAGTAACAGCGCTGCCGTTGCCAACAAATCGGCAAAAGACAATGAATCTGTGTGCCTGGCTTTAGCGCGCTGTTCATCTTGGGAAACTAAGGCAGCGGCAAAAAACGGCGGATTACTGATAATCAGCTGATAGCGTCTTCGATGCGGATGGTCACAACTATCCGGATAGGTTAGAATGTCGCGTTCGATCACCCGGATCCGATCTGCCCAGGGGCTTTGTCTGACATTGTCTTTGGCCTGAGTTGCAGCTGCGCTGTCGAGTTCAACGGCGTCCAGCAACACGTCGGATCTTGTACGTTGTGCGAGCATCAAACTTAAAATGCCAGTGCCACAACCTATATCGAGAATGGTGTTTAGCTGTGGTTTTTCTTGTGACGTGTCAGCTGGTATTGCCGCTGGCAGTTCAGCCCAGGCACCTAATAATAAAGCGTCAGTGCCTACTTTCATCGCACAGGCGTCGTGAGCGACATAAAATTGTTTACAGCGAAAGCCAGCGCTCATAAAACACCCGGGGATCAGCAAAAATTCAGTGAGGTTGCATATATGCCACCTCAAACAGCAAGCAGTGTACGGCATCCACCATCAGGTTGTCAGCCCGCATGATGTCACAGAGCGCTTGCCCGACTAAAGTTAACTTAATGATTTGTTTAAAAAGGTACTGCGACTGTGACTGACGATATCAGCCAAGTAGAAATAACCTCATTTGCCGATTTTCAGTTTGATGATGACATCAATAAAGCGCTGACCTTCGGCGGTTTTTCCAAACCAACCAGCATTCAGCAACTGGCCATTCCGCCAGCCATGGAAGGCCGGGATATTCTGGCAAGCGCGCCAACCGGCACAGGCAAAACTCTGGCCTTTTTGCTGCCGGCTATTCAGTATCTGATTGATTTCCCCCGCCGCGATCCGGGTTTTGCCCGGGTGCTGATCATGACGCCCACCCGCGAGCTGGCGTTTCAGATTTTTGAACAAATTAAACTGCTGACTCAGTTTACCGAGTTAAACGCCGGTGTCATTACCGGTGGCATTAACTACGGCAGCCACAAAGAAACGCTGGAAAAAAACAATGACATTCTGGTGGCAACACCGGGCCGCTTGATTGAATACATGAACGAAGAAAGCTTCCACGCTGACGAAGTGGAAGTGCTCATTCTTGATGAAGCCGACCGCATGCTGGACATGGGTTTTGTTGGTGAGATGGACCGCATTATTTTAGAAGCCAAGCGCCGGCGTCAAACCATGCTGATTTCGGCCACGCTGGAAGGTGTTGCGATCAGCCGCTTCTCTAAAAGAGCACTGAAAGAGCCGTTGTTATTGGAAGCGGCGCCTCCAAGGCGTGAACTGGGCAAAATTACCCAGTGGATCCATTTAGCCGATGATGCTGAGCACAAGCTGGCTTTATTAAAACACTTGCTGCAACAACCTGATTTTACAAAGGTTATTGTGTTTGTAAAAACCCGCGAGCGCCTGGCCACTTTAAGCGGTTTACTGGAAGCGGCCGGCTTAAAATGCTGCTGGTTACAAGGTGAAATGCCGCAGGACAAACGTTTACAAGCTGTTTCGCGTTTTAGCAACGGCCAGGTGCGTATTTTGCTGGCAACAGACGTTGCCGCCCGTGGCTTGGATATCGACGATATCAGCCATGTGATTAACTACGATATGCCACGCACCGCCGATATTTACGTGCATCGTATTGGTCGCACCGGCCGCGCCGGTAAAAAAGGTATTGCCATATCGCTGGTTGAGGCACATGACATTGGTGTGGTGGGTAAAGTAGAACGTTACACCGAACAAGCGTTAAAACGCCGTGTTATTGAAGAGCTGCGCCCTAAACACAAAGAAGCCAAAGCACCGGGTAAAGTGAAAAAGCCTAAATCTGCCGCCAAGAAAAAAGCGCTGAAAAAGGCCGCTAAGGCCAGAGGTTAAGGTTTTAGCTCCACAGCATCATACTTCGGTGACACAGCCAAAGCATCAGCACAAATAACCCCGCCTTCCAATGAGGGCGGAATTTAACAGCGGTCAGCAATCAAGCCGCTGTTTTTCCTGCCAAAACAAACATCATTACAAAATTAGCCAGCCAGGCACACCTATCTCACACTTTCTACACTGTCGACAGACCCATTAGTTATTTATCGCAATAAAACCGTTAACCAGCGAAAGCAGGCTGCGCTGCATTGCCGGATTTATGCAGTATGGAAAAGCGAACAAAGCAACACTCAACTACCTTACTCAAAAGCATAACTTGCCTGCCAGCCGGACTCTGATGACAAATAAAAGATGGATACGCTGTACAACACTATTCTGCTGGGTATTTCTGATACCGGCTC
>JAYRUI010000149.1:0-6683 GCA_041919175.1 Rheinheimera sp.
GGAGTTGTTGGTGGATTCGTATACCTTACATGTCGGTTCAGCCATGGCAAGCGCCATTATGATGGTGAGCCTGTTTTTGTTATATAGGGCCAGTCCGCGTGAATTATGTTTGCTGGACTGGACAGCTGCCGGTTTGTTTTTTTTACTGCGTAATTGCCTGGGTATCACCGCATTTTTCCCGGATCTACAAGAATTTGCTTCTGCTGCTATGGTGAATACGCTTTATCTGGCAGGCCATGGTGCTTTGCTGGTTGGCGTCAGGCGTCATCTTGGCCTCACACCGGGCTGGCAGGCATTGGGCTGGTTTTTGCTGTTGGTGTTGCTGCTGAATTTATTGCCGGCGGCGCAAAATTCAGTGTCGGTGCGGCTCTTGCTGATGTTTCCGCTGGTGCTGTTGTTTAGCCTCGGCACCATCTGGTTGTTGTGGCGTGCACCTCATCAACAAATGCGCACTGTCTACATTCCGCTTATTGTTATTGAACTGCTGTTTTGCCTGCAGTTAGCCGCCAAACTGCTGATTGTGATGTTTGACCCTGAGCTGCCTTTTACCCAAAGGGGCACGGAGCTGTTGCAAACCTCCGGCATATTAGTGCTGCTTGGTTTTATTATGTTAACCACCATGGCCTGTGCGCTGATTGTGATCCGCCGGCAAGAGCTGGAGCTGCGCCGTGCATCTGACACAGATCCGCTTACCGGCTGGCTGAACCGCCGGGCGCTGGAACGTATTGCGAATCATGAGTTTGCCCGTTGTGACAGAACAGGGCAAAACTGCGCCATGCTGACTTTTGATATCGACCATTTTAAAAAAATTAACGATAACTATGGTCATGCCATAGGTGATGAAGCTTTGTTGCATGTCACCCGGCTGGCGCAGGAAGTATTACGGGGTTACGACCATCAGTTCCGTATCGGCGGCGAGGAGTTTGTAGTGTTGCTTTGTGCAGTGCCTGCGTCTGAGCTGACAGCCATTGCCGGCAGGCTGCGGCAAAAAATTCTGTTCAATCCACTGCTGAGTTCTGAGGATCAAATTGCCTTAACAATCAGTATTGGATACGCCGAACGGCAGGCGCAAGAAAACTGGCAAACCCTGCTCGACAGGGCTGACCGCGCTTTATATCACGCCAAACAGCATGGCAGAGACAGAGTCAGTTTTTATAACCTGCACAATGAGTTGGAATGGCAACGTTAAGTGAAATATTGCTTTAGCCCGAATCAGGCTGTGTTTGGATTTTGTAACAACTTTGTATATTATACCGCCAGTTGCGCGGGGGCTGATACCCGGTGCTTGTGGTAAGAAAGTGCCAGTTCAGCTGGCAACAACCAGAGAGCTACAGCAGATATCTTCAATCATCACGAGACTGCTGTAATCACAAATGCCCCTGGTATCCGGCGATAAAAATGATCATGTCACAAGGGAATGTATGCGCTTTTTTCAGTTGTCATGCTGTTGTTTGTTGTTCAGTGCTGCTGTTGTTGCCAGCGATCGCCAGTTTACCGTTACCGAATGCGCCACCCTTGAAGCGCAACATGAAGCGGTTAAAGCCGAAATGCGCAGTGGTTATGATGTCAGTGATTACAACAGGCTGACAGGGCGCGAGCTAAAACTGTTCAACTTGCTGGCACGGCATTGTCAAAAACCGGCGCGCGACGACTATCTGCTGGAAGAGCCAAGATCCCGCCAACCTTCCACGCAAAGTTCTGATGAATTGCCTGAATCTTTTCCGATGATGCGTGCTGAAAATACTGTGTTTGTTGGAGAACAAGCCAAAGCATGGGATGTTTATTATCAGATGCCAGATCAGTGCCGTTTGCACCGGCAAACCCGGCAGGACTTTGTGTTTTGTGCTGAAGATAAAAAGCGTCAGCGTGATGCTTTTTTACAAAACTGGCAGGTTACGCAAGGTGCCATGCAAACGGAAAAAAAACCAGACACCACAATAAACGATACCCAACAAGCCAAAATAAGCACCGCCAAACAAGCAGTCATGGCCGCAGTGGTGCCGGTCAGTCAAAAGGTTGCTGAAGTGCTGACTCCACAACGACATTCTGCACAAGTGAACACTCAGGGTATGCAACCTGATCTGCAACATTCAGCGGCGCTGAGCGAACAACGTACAGAGCGGCTGAGCGACCAGCTCAGTCTGGTTTGGATTGGTGCGCTGCTGGTATTTTGCTGGATGAGCTGGTTGTTATGGCGCCGCTGAAAAGAAAAATGCCGGTGTGTACCAATCACAGCATGTAGCCGGCATCCTTTAGTGTTGTGCAATTAATGCATGGCTGGCACTAAACTGCTGACCAAACCAATCAGCGCGCCAAACACACCACCCCAGACCACCAGCCAGCCCAGATGTTCCTGGATCAGTTGTTGTATCAATTCTTTCACCAGTTGTGGTGTCAGCTCATCCAGCCTTGCCTGCACTAAAGCGGCAATTTTGGGCTGAAATTGCGCCAGGTTGTCGCTGGATGCCAGCTGTTGTTGCAGCTGTTGCTGCACTTCGGGGCTTTGCGCCATCTCAATCAGACTGGCACGCAGGTTATCGACAAAAGGTTGTTGCAGCGGCAATAACATCTGAGCGCCACCAAACATCGCCAACATGCCGCCTAAAGACGACTTTTGTACTGTGTCGAGCAAAGCGGTAAAAGCCGGATTTAAATCAATAGCTTCAATCACCGGCTGTAATTTCAGTGCTACGGCATTGTCGCTGTTTGTATTGTCATTGACTGTTGTTGCCAGCCGCTGCATATTTTCAGCACTAAAAAACTGCGTCATCACCATCTGATGCAAGGCTGTTTTCAGGGCTTCAAAACGTGCCGGAATGACACCAGAGCCATACAACAAGGGTACTTTTTCAAACAACATATGCACGGCCAGCCAGTTGGTCACTGCACCGGAAAAAGCAAATAAACCCATAGTCCAAAGCCATGGCAAGGTTGCAAACCAGCCAATAGCCATCGCCAGCAGCGCCAGTACATTTGTGATTAAACTTTTATTCATAACAACCTCAATAAAAACAACGGCGCAATTTTAGGGGGCAAAACAAAGAACAACAAGGGCAGAAATGCAGGCCATCGGACAGCTGAACAAGTGCAGCTGGTTGCAGGCCGGGCTTAAACCTGTAATTTGTGTTTATGGTCGGTATCCGCTTGGCTTTGGCCGAAGCTGGTAGTAAAAGCTAAAGTAACAGCAGAAGGTTTGTATGATGTTGCAGCGCCGATGCTACCAACAAAACTTAAAGGAAAATCATGGTGATAAGCTGGTTACAACAGTGGTTTACATATCCGGCTGACCCCTTGTTATTAACGGGTAGTTACAGCACAGGTTTGGTGTTGTTGTCTTTGCTAATTGCCATTGTTGCGTCAGCACTGGCCATGCAAATTACCGCTGAAGCCATGAAAGTGCAGCGCCGCACTATGCGATTGTTAATGTTGGGCAGTGGCAGTATTGCGCTGGGGGGCGGCGTCTGGTCGATGCACTTTATCGGCATGTTGGCGTTTTCTTTGTGCACTGACGTCAGTTACAGCCCGGGCCTGACCATTTTTTCGATGTTACCCAGCATCGCTGCGTCCTGGGTGGCGCTGGACCTGATTAGTAAAAAACGGCTGACCACGCCACAACTGCTGTTAGGCGGCTTGCTGATGGGCGCAGGCATTGGCACTATGCATTACACCGGTATGGCGGCTATGCAGATGTCGGCGGCATTGCGCTACGACTTGCCGATGTTTTTATTGTCTATTCTGGTGGCCGTGGTATTGGCCATACTGGCACTTTGGGTTCGTTTTGGTTTAAGACGTTTGAACTTGGCGTCCCATTGGTTGACCTTGTTAAGCGCAGTGGTGATGGGTGGCGCTATTACCGGTATGCATTACACCGGCATGGCGGCGGCGCGTTTTGTACCGCCTGAAGGTTTTGTGCCTGCAGAGCAACAAGGTGAATTGCCTCTGGTGCTGGCCATGGCCATTAGTGTCACCACCCTGGTGATTTGTGGTTTGGTGTTAGCGGTCAATCTGCTGTTGAAATATCGTGCAGCCAGCGCGCAGAGTAAAGCCAGTGAAAGCCGGCTCAAAGCCATGATGGATACAGCAGTGGACGGTATTGTCACTATTAATGCCAAAGGGCTGGTACTTGGCATGAATAAAGCCGCTGAGCAGATTTTTGGCTGGCAACAAACTGAGCTGATTGGCAACAACGTCAATGTGTTAACCCCTGACGCGATTCGGCCGAACCACGATTCTTTCCTGCAAAATTACCTTAAAACCGGCAATGCCAAAATTATTGGTGTGGGCCGCGACGTGGAAGCGGTGCACAAAAATGGCACTGTGGTGCCGGTGCGCCTGGCTATTGGTCATGTACAGCTGCCAGATGAAGATTTATTTGTGGCTTTTATTACCGATTTAACCGCCAGGCGGCAAATGGAGCAGGCGCTGATAGACAATGAGGCCAAGTTCCGCTCTTTAATCAGCAATATTCCGGGCGCAGCCTATCGCTGTTTGTTTAATCAAAGCTGGGACATGCTGTTTTTAAGTGAAGCCGCTGAAGGCATATGTGGTTATCCGGCCAGCGATTTTATGTTGCCAGCACCAAGCCGCAGCTGGCAGCAGATGATCCACCCGGATGACAGGGTGCTGGTGCAGCAAATGGAGAGTTTTGCGCAGAGCTTTCAGCTGGAATACCGCATTGTGCATCAGGATGGTTCGGTGCGCTGGGTGCTGGAGCAAGGCGATGCAGTGCGCAGCAGCAATGGCGAAATTCTGTGGCTGGACGGTTTTATTATGGATATCAGCCAGCGCAAACAAATGGAAACCGAGTTACGCGAAGCCAAAGACAAAGCCGAGCTGGCGGCTGAAGCCAGGGCGGCTTTTCTGGCCAATATGAGCCATGAGATCCGCACGCCGATGAACGCCATTATTGGTTTCAGCGACTTGTTATTAACTTCAGAGCTCGACGCCAGCCAGAAAAAACATCTGGCCACTATTCATAGTTCCGCCCATTCGCTATTGCACTTACTCAACGACATTCTGGACAGTGCCAAGCTGGAAAAAGGCAAGCTGGAGCTTGAGTTACAAGACTTTTCCTTGCCTGCTTTGCTGGACTCTGTGGTCTCTACTTTGTGGATCCAGGCGCGGAAAAAACAGCTGGAACTGAAACTACAGCTGGACCCAAACTTAGGCGAGTTTTACCTGGGCGCGCCAGACCGGCTCAGACAAGTGCTGACCAACCTGATAGGCAATGCCATTAAATTTACCGAACAAGGTTCAGTATTGGTGGAAGTGGTGTTGCAGGCCGATCAGCAGCTGCGTTTTAACATTCGGGACACCGGTATTGGTATCGCACCGGACAGGCTTGGGCAGATTTTTGATGCTTTTACCCAAGCCGATGCTTCGATGAGCCGGCGTTTTGGTGGTACCGGCCTTGGCACCACCATCAGTAAACAATTGGTCGAGCTGATGGGCGGCCAAATCTGGGTCACCAGTACTGAAGGGGTTGGCAGCTGTTTTAGTTTTTGTTTAAACCTGAAACAAGGCCAGGCCACCACCACTGCTTTGCAGGGTTATTACCCGGCGTTGCCGGCACTGAACATTCTGATTGCCGACGATATTCCACAAAACTTAGAGCTGCTGACGTTATTGCTGGAAAGAGCAGGGCACAAGGTGCAGAGCGCCAAAGACGGCGCCGAGGCAGTTCAGATGGTACAGCAGCAGTTGCAGCCTGCTGCGGTTGTAGCGGACAGCTCAGCCGCACAGGCCGCCGGCAACTCAAACGCAGAGTCAGCCGAAAATTTATCTGCCAGCCAGCCTTTTGATCTGGTGTTGATGGATATTCAGATGCCGAATCTCGACGGCTTGCAGGCCTGCAAACAAATCCGCCAACTGGAGCAAAACAGCGGCGCTGCGCAGCTGCCGGTAATCGCCTTAACGGCCAGTGTGCTGGAAGAAGATAAAACCGCCGCCAAAGAAGCCGGTATGCAGGGTTTTGCCAGTAAACCTATCAATTTTAATGCGTTATGTTTTGAAATTGCGCGGGTGTTGGGGCTGCAAATTCAAGAGCCGCTGAGCAGCACTGAAAGCGCAGCAGGGAGCAGCAGTGTGAGTCCGGAGCAGTTGGTGAACTTGCCCAAAGCCCTGCAACTCTGGGGCACTTTGCCAGTGTATCTGCAGGCCTTGCAACAGTTTTTAACGCAGCAACAACAAAGCTGGCACGCGTTGCAGGCCTTGTTGGCGCAGGGCGATTTTATGGCGGTTCAGCAACAGGCACATGCGGTGAAAGGTGCCAGTGCTAATCTGGCGCTGGAGCCGCTGAATAAAGTCTGTGCTGAGCTGGAACAAGCCGCCAGGCAACAACAGAATGAGCGTTGTGGGCTTTTGCTGGAAAAAATTCAGCTGTGCTGGCCAAAATTTGTCGCTTATTGTCAGCAATTACAACAACAGCAACCTGAGGCGACAGGGCAACAACAAGATGGCCTCACAAAGTTGCACCTGCAACAAGCCTTGGCTGCATTGCAACAAGCGACACAACATAACGAATTGGATGACGAACACATGGCGTTGTTAAGCCGTTATCAGGGCCCTTATCAGCAGGGGGTGATGCAGCTGATTGACAGCCTGAACGATTTTGACTTTGTGCAGGCGAAAACGCAGCTGGCACAGTTGCGTTTTCGCCTGCACAAAGTCAAAATCGTTCAGGC
>JAYRUI010000150.1:0-2978 GCA_041919175.1 Rheinheimera sp.
TCAGCCAAATCGGCAGTAAAAGTGCCGTTATCCATCAGGTGATTAAAGTACAGGGCAGCGACACTGTGGTGGCCGACGCCGACATTACTTTTGTTTGTCTGGATCGTAAAACCGGTAAAGCCGCTTTGATTGAAGGGGCGCTAAAACAGCGGCTGGAACAACATCTGCTGGACTGACCAGCGTCTCAAAAACAGCATAACAAGGTTTTTCGGCATGCGGCGGCAAGTCTTTGCCGCAATTTCCGGCCTGAGCAATTGCACACTTTACACTATTGGGTTAGTCTCAAAGCTGCAGTATTCGATGGCAAAGGGAGCGTTATGCTACGCCAATCATTCAAAAATCAAAGTGTTAGAAACGCAGGATGGCGTTGCTTCGCTTTATTGGTGTTGGCAACCACAGCCAGCACTCTGGCAATTTACAGTTCACCCTCACAACTTGCTCAGAAAAAACCATTACCAGCACAACCTGTCAGTGCAGTGCAGTTTCATTATCTGATGAAAGAAAATGCCGCTGCCGATGCTTCAGCAAAACTTGACGCTTTTCCGGCGCGCAGTTTTGAACGGCATTATCGTAGCGTGCAGGTATTCAGCACTAAAACCACAACGCCTTATCAACGTCTGGCCTGAGTACAAATTCCTCTCAGACATCGATGGCAATCTGAACCTTCAGGTAAATTTACACGCTTTTGTAACAACTGCGCTTGCAGCATGTAAGCGCTATCTGCTAGGCTCCTCCTTTTTGTAAACAATAGTTAATGAAATGATAAAACAATTCATTGTCGCTGCCCTGCTGATTTGCCCACCTGTGATGGCTGATTTTTTATCCGGTTTGCAGGCTCACCGTAATAAAGACTATCTCAAAGCCCAGCATGAATTTCAGGCGTTGTTACCTTTAGGTAATGCAGAAGCTGTTTACAATCTGGCGGCGATGGCCTATCACGGTGAAGGACAAAAAGCCGATCTGGTGCTAGCCGCTGCTTATTTTCAGCTGAGCGCTGAGCTTGGTGATGAAACTGCCCAATCCCAGTTGCCTGTTGTTGTCAAAGAACTGACCGCAGCACAACAACAGCAAGCCGAAAAACAATTCAGGTTGTTGCAATCACAAGTGCTGATCACTCAAACAGTCAGCAATTTGCACGACATTGGCAGCAACAGAACTGTGCTCAAGCATGCCGAACCTGATTACCCTGTGGCTGCAGCCAGAAAAAACCTGTCAGGTTATGTCAGTTTAAGACTGCATATAGATGCGGCTGGCAAGGTGGTGGCAACAGATATACTGAATTCGTTTCCGACAGGCGTCTTTGATAGTTCAGCGCAAGATGCAGTAGCACAATGGCAATATCAACAAGCCAGCCAGGCCAGTCTTGCCATCGTGAACCTGAGTTTTCGCCTCGGTGACCTGAATGCTGAACCGCTGGAGCAGTGGATCCAGAACAACCAGCTCTGGACTTACGCTTTTGCCAGCTCAGCGGAGCACCAGCAAGCACTTGGCTCCTTATTACACTTTTTGGCGGTTGTGGATCAGGATGAACTGACATTTTCAGAGCAACAACCTTTTGCCGAAAAACTGCCGGCACAGTTTTTTCAGCAGCAAAGCAACGGCGACGGCAACATAGAGGCCAAATCTGTTGTGCAGCTGCACCCTTACTACGATTATCGCTTCTGGTGGCAAAAAGCCGCTAAAAATGGCAACAAAGCAGCACAACGTTATCTGGCCGTTTATGACCAGCAGTGGGAAAATTATCTGTTAACTCAGGGGGATACTGTGGTGCAAAGCTGGGTTGCGCTGCGGACACCAGCAAAGGCCGGAAAGTCTCCCAGACAACCCATCATTGGTTCTCACAAACAACACGCACCTGCCGGCAGATAAACCCGTTGGCGCTTTGCATGCCGCGCAGTTATTGCTGTTCTGCCCGCCAAAGCCTGAGTTTAGCTTCAAAGTTCAGGCTGGCATGGGCCGGGCTGGTGGAAGGCAGTTGCCTGATGTGAATACCTGTTGCTGGCCATTGTTGTTGCCGCTGATATTGCAAAAAACTACTGGCCGCTTTCCCCCCATTCAACCAGATTTGCTGAAGCTGTGGCAACGTCTGACAAAACTCCAGCAGCGGATTAAAAGCCACTGAATCTTTTTGAATGGCACTGTCGAGACTACCCTGACGCTGACAAACACCTATCACGTCCCATAACGCTACCCCAGCTTGTTGTAGCGCTGTTAAACGTCCGGCATAAGGCAAAGTGCTTTCCACTGCAAACAACTGCTGCATCAAAGGCCAGAACTGATTTCGCGGGTGACCATAATATTGCTGCGCATCGAGCGAGGCCTGACCCGGCATACTGCCCAGGATCAGGATTTTGGCATCGGGCTGTGCCACTGGCGCCAGCCCTGATAATAGGGGGAGTTCTTGGTTCAACGGCAATCAAATCAACGCGGCAAAGTGGCTGCTTTGGTCAAATCAGGTTGATATTGCAGCGCTTTGTCCCAAGCCAGCTGCGCTTGTTCCAGCTCGCCTTCCTGCGCCGCGCAATAACTCAGCAGCGCATACAAATAACCATTGTTATTGTGGTCACGTAACCAGTGTTGCACTTGTTTGCGTAACCCCAATACCGAACGGCCCAGCGGAATTTGCTGCAAAGCACGCCACGCCAGCGGCACATCCGCCAAAGCCAGGCTATCGAGCAGAATTTTTTCTGCCTGTTCCGGCTCGCCACTCACAGCTTTTGCCCAGGCTTTGCCAAGGGTTGCTGCCACAGATTTGCGCTCTTTAGCCGGTAAGTTGGTCCAATAAGGCAGGTTTTCATCAAAAACACCAGCCTGGGCTAAACCGGCAATAGCAGCAGGGTACAGCTGATAACGGTACTGCTGCCACTGCGTTTTGTTCAGCCATTGTTGTTTAATGGCAACAGGCACCTGCTCCAACAATGTCTGCCACTGCCCTGCCTGTTGCAAAGCAGCCAGCCAAAGGCGGCCAATACGGCCAT
>JAYRUI010000150.1:2988-6671 GCA_041919175.1 Rheinheimera sp.
TTTGGTTTTGCTCCATTTTCGGTGCCAGGTAAGCCACGGCTTTTTGCGCATCACCCTGTTGTAATAACAAATCAGCCACCACCAGCCAGGTGTCATTGTCATCGCTGTCCAGCTGTGCGGCTTTTTGATTGGCTTTTTGGCTGTCACCGGCTTGCTGCGCGGCATAACAGGCCATAATTTGTTTCATTTTGTCCCAATTTGAGTCGGCTTTGGCCAAATCAAAATATTGATCGGCCAGCTGCCAGTCTTGCCTGGCAAACGACAACAAACCATGTTGCATGGCCTGACGGGCACGACGTTCTTTGCGTGAACGTAAAAAGCTGAAACTTAAACGCGGCAAATGGAATAAACGTTTAAAAATCCACCACAACAACCAACAGCCAAAAATACTGACAAACAGCACCAGCATCAGGCCGATAAAAGTGGCTTCAATAGTGACACCTGCCACCACCAACATCACATAACCTGGATGATTGGCGAGAATAGGCCCCAGCAACATGGCAAGGCCAAGCACCAGAATAAAAAATGCCAGCCGGATCATAAGGTCAGCTCCGCTTCAGCCGTGCCCTGACGATAGGCTTCAAACAAGGCCGGGCTTTTTAACGGTGCCAGCAGAGGTAAGCTGACCTGCAGCGCTGACAACGCCACTAAATCATCGGCCATTTGCTGCACCGCAGGTTCAGTGGCGGCAAAATAGCGTTGTAAACTGTCGGCACTTTGCTGAATAGCAGCGGCATAAACAGCCTGGTTGTGTTGCATCGCGGCCAGCTCAGCCAATAACAGCTGCTGGGTTAGGGTATTGCGCACACTGATTTGTTGTTCCGCCGTTAAGCTGACGCCATCTTCCGGCAAACTGGCACGCACCTGCACCAAACCGCGCCAGAAATTGCCCCAGTACAACGCCAGATTCGACTGCCAGTCAGCGGCATCTTCGGTAATTTCTTCTTCAGCCTGATTGTCCATCGCCCGCTCTGACTGACGCAGCGGCAAAGTCAGGCTTTGCTGGCGCAGCGCCGACAAGGTCAGATGCAACTGGTGCATATCTGGTGTATTGAGTTCAGCCAGCATATGTTTATCCTGACCAATGGCTTCACGCACGGCCACCAGACTGGCATCCTGCATTTGTTTCAGCCTTTGTTCCGCCAGTTCCAGCACTTGCACCACACCAGTGACATTTTGTTCTAAAAACAGTTTTTGCTCGGCCAGACGCAGGAAATATTCAACTTCCAGCAGCTGCCAACCTTTGACGTTGCCACTTTGCTGATCAAGCTGGGTCTGTAATTTGGTCAGCTCCTGCTGTGTGCTTTCCACTTGCGCCTGCTGTTTGTTGGTCCAGTCAGCCACCACATTCACCAGCTGTTGCTGCATTTCCTGCTGCAACTCTTCCTGCTTGCTCTGAAACAAAGCAGTTTGGCTTTGTTGTTGATTCTGCAGCGTTTGTTGCTGTTGTTGCAGCGCAACTAACTGCGGTTGCCAGACATAAAAAAACCAGCCCACCAATGCAGCTGAAGCCAAAGCAATCAACAAGGCCATCATGCCCAGCATCACAGCAGAACCTGTTTTGGCTGCCGGTTTCACCGGCGTTGCCGTCACAGCAGCAGGGGCTGCAGATTCGTTATTCAGCATTGGACTGAGCTCGCTCATGAAATTTCCTTCTTAACTGACAAATGGCTTCTAACAACGCCTGGTCGTTGGCACTGGCGGCCAGAGAAATGTTGCTAAATGGGATCCCGTTGGCAATGGCGGTTTCAGCCATGCGCTGGCTGACCATGATCCATTGCCGCTGTGCCAGCCAGGGCTGCGCCGTTGCGGGCAGGGATTGTAGCAGCAGGGATAAAATTTCGTTACTGGTCACTACGATACATTGTATTTGCTGCTGACGCCACTGGTCAGACAAGCGTTGACCATCCAGCGGCAAGGGCACTCTTTTATAACTTTGCACATAAGTGACTTTGGCACCACGCGCCAATAAACCTTGTTTAATCAGCTCTCTGCCGCCATTGCCCCGCACTATCACCACTTCCTTACCGGCGACATCCTGCAGTTGTGGCAAGGCCAACACCCCTTCACTACGCTGATCCAAAGGTGCAGTCACCGGATGGCCACAACTACGCTCCAGCGCTGAAGCTGTGGTAGCACCAACGGCCAATAACGGCTGGGGCAGGCTGGTTAAATCAAATTGTTGTTCAAGGCAGGTGACAGCCGAAACAGACACAAAAATCACCAGTTCCGCCTGTTGCAGATGCTGGCTGTCTCTGCCCCGCAGCGGCATCAGCTGGGTGGTGATCAGCGGCTGATAGGTATAGGCAATACCCAGCTCATCCAGGCCGGCCAGCAGATTATCTGCTTTACCGGCAGGCCTGGTGATCAGCACCGGAAAATCAGCTGAAACAGGTTCTTGCATGCCTTGTTGCAGGTTGCTCATTAATTAGGGAGCCGTCTGATAAACAGCGTTGAGAATAGCACCGGCGCCCATTTGCAGCAGCTGTTCTGCCAATTGCAAACCTAAAGCCTCGGCTTCGCTGGCAGGGCCTTTAACCTCTGCATGTAAAATTTGCTGGCCATCTAACGAACCCACCAAACCGCGTAACCAGAGTTCGTTCCCCTGATGCACGGCAAAAGCGCCAATAGGCACCTGACAACCACCCTGTAACCGGCGGTTCATCGCCCGTTCGGCCAACACAGCCTGGCGGGTTGGCAAATGCTCCAGCGGTGCCAATAACGCCTGAATAGCGCTGTCGTTGCTGCGACATTCAATACCCACAGCGCCCTGACCATTGGCAGGCAGGCTTTGTTCTACCGGCAAATGGGTACGGATACGGGCTTCAAAACCAAGGCGGATAAGACCAGCAGACGCCAGAATAATAGCGTCATATTCACCGGCATCGAGTTTGGCTAAACGGGTATTCACGTTGCCACGTAAATCACGGATTTGCAGATCCGGGCGCTGCGCTTTTAACTGACACTGACGGCGTAAACTGGAAGTGCCCACCACAGCACCTGCCGGTAAATCGGCCAGCGTGGCAAAGTTATTGGAAACAAAAGCGTCGCGCGGGTCTTCGCGTTCACAAATGGTTTGCAGCTGCAAACCTTCAGGAAACTCCACCGGCACATCTTTCATGCTGTGTACGGCGATATCGGCGCGGCCTTCCAGCATGGCGGCTTCTAACTCTTTGACAAACAATCCCTTACCACCAATCTTCGCCAAAGGAGTATCGAGAATTTTATCGCCCTGCGTCGACATTGGCACCAACTCTACCTGTAACTGCGGATGAAAATGTTCCAGTTGCGCTTTGACAAATTCGGCTTGCCATAAAGCAAGGGCACTTTTACGGGTGGCGATACGGATCAATTGGGTCATACAAAAACCTGAGTCTGAAGGCTAAACACGGCAGTGCGCAGAAGCGCGACTGCCGGTTAAAAAACTGGCGCTAGTATAACTGCTATTGGTATTGAAAGTCGTGCGAGTAGAGTACATTTTGCTGCTGATCAATAATTTCGACCCGCCAGGCGCCCAGCTGGTCCGGCAACAGCCATTTTTCGCTGTAAGTTCGCCAGGGCGAATCTTCGATAGTGAGTAAGGCTTCGGTTTGCACCACGCCGTTAAACGACCAACGGTGTTTTAGCTGCTGCCCGGCATAACCTTTGAGTTCAGTAAATAAATACAAGCGCTGAATATCTTT
>JAYRUI010000151.1:0-6635 GCA_041919175.1 Rheinheimera sp.
GGGCTTAATATCCGCATAAATTTTGCCAGCACCAGATAATCTGGCTGATAAGCGTCGATGGTTTGTTGCAATAATTGTTCGTGTTCAACCCGGCTTATATCCAGATGGCTGACAAAATGATAAGGAATACCAAACTTCTCAGCCAGAGCTCCCAGCTCCGGATGATTACCGACAATAGCGGCGATATCCAGCTTTAAAGAGCCGTCATACACTTTGATCAGAATATCACCAATACAATGGGCTTCTTTAGTCACCAGAATCACAACTTTTTTATTCCGCTCGCCGACCAGCTGCCTTTCACTGCCTTTTGGCAAAGCACGGTCTAAATCCAGTAATAACGTATGATCGTTAAAAATGCCTTCAAGGCGGGTACGCATATAAAACTGACCAGAAACCGGGTCCACATATTCGGTATTACGGATAATATTCAGCTGGTGTTTGTAGCAAATATTGGTAATTTGAGCGATCAGCCCTTTTGAATCCGGGCATTCAATTAATAAAGTTTTTTGTTCCATCATTGACTCAATACAACATTATAGGTTTGGAAATTAGCGCGAAATCTCACTTTAGACGGCCATCCATCTGATAGCAAGCGAAAGCCATGATTGTTCCTGCATTGGGCTTTGCTTGTTGTTTGGGCTTTAGCTCGCCATAATGCGCTATGCCTGATTGCCTCTGGGCAAAAAACCTTGAGATCTGAATGAAACCTTTTGAATTAAATGCCGTTGGCGTGATTGAATCCCCTTATAAACAAAAATTTGCTATACCGCGCCAACCAGGCCTGATTCCGGAGGCTAAAGGTGCACTCGTGTTGTCACCCCCTTATGCAGATGATGCCATAGTGCGTGGCATCGAAAGTTTTAGTCACCTTTGGTTGGTGTTTGTGTTCCATGAAACGGCTGATAAAGGTTGGTCGCCGCTGGTCCGTCCGCCACGCCTGGGTGGCAATGATAAAAAAGGCGTATTTGCCACCCGCGCCACTTTCAGACCAAACCCAATTGGCTTATCTGTCGTAAAACTGGAAAGTATCACGCGCAGAGGCGAAAAGCTGGTGCTGAATTTAAGTGGCATTGATTTACTCGATGGCACGCCGGTATTGGATATCAAACCTTATCTGCCTTATGCCGATGCACTGCCTGGTGCCGCCGGTGGTTTTGCCGATGCAGCACCACAAACGGATATGACGGTGTCCTTCAGCGAACAGGCGATCGCCTTTTGTCAGGCACAAAAGCAGTTACCGGACTTACAGATTTTTATTGAAAAAGTATTAAAACAGGACCCTCGCCCACCTTATAAAAAGCAGCGCGGGGAACAACAAAGTTATGGTATGACTTTATATAACTTTAATATCAAATGGACAGTAGATGGCGAACACAATCATGTTACCGAAATCAGACTGCAACAAGCGCATGCAACTACGCCAGCCGACGACGCCGGTTAAAACCATTTTTGGCAGCATGTTGCTGTTGGCATCGGCTGGTACACTGGCCACAGAAATCCCTAACCTGCCGGAGCCGGTCAGCAATCAGCTGGTGTTACATACCGAAGTCAGAGGCCAGCCTTATCTGGCTAGTTTTGCCGGCATTGGCGCTGCCAAAACCGCCGCCAGTATGCATAACAAAGTGTGGCAATTAAGTAGCGGCCAATCGAACTGGCAAAGTATTGCTGCCTTACCCACAGCCAGCAGAGTCAATGGCCGTATTGCAACTACAGGCGTGGTACTCAATAAACAGTTTGTTATTCTGGGCGGTTATGGCCAGAGTAGCGATGGTAAAAGTGGCACTCTAGCCGACAGCTACCGTTTTAGCCCTGTCACCCAAAGCTATAGCAAACTGCCTGATATGCCGGTGGCTGTGGATGAAAGTGTCGCTTTTGCCCATAAAGACAGATACGTCTATCTGGTCGCCGGCTTTCATAACAGCGGCGCAGTGAATCTGGTGCAGCTTTTTGATAACTTTACGCAAAAATGGAGCCAGGCTACGCCTTTACCAGGCAGCGCCGTTTTTGGCCATGCCGGCGTTTTGGTTGGCAATGAAATATTGTTTTGTGATGGTGTAAAAACAAGCACAGCTGATGATGGTTCAACTCAGTTTGTGCCCGAAGCCGCTTGTTATCTTGGAAAAATTTCCGATAAAAACGCCAATCACATCAGCTGGCGCCCTGCACCGCATCATGGCGGCAAAGCCCGCACCCGTCAGGGCGCGATAGCGGTGGAAGTCAATAGCGAAACCATGGCGGCTTTTATTGGCGGCAGTGAAACGCCTTATCACTTCAACGGCGTGACCGATGACGGCAAAGCGATTGAACCCAGCAGTGCCATTTATCTGTATTCATTTCAACAGCACAAGTGGCTCAAAGCCGCACCCAGTGAAACCGCTGTGATGGATTTACGTAGTCTGGTGCTGATTGATGGCGAAATTTTCAGCATTGGCGGTATGTTAGCGGGCCAGCAACTGAGTAATACCGCGATAAAACACAAGATTAACCTTCTGCCCGAGTAAAGGCCTTGTTAGAATAAGGTCAAAGGGCTCATTTTCAGTGGAACAGTTATGCGCAGCAGTCAGTATTTATTATCAACCTTAAAAGAAACGCCTTCAGATGCCGAAATTGTCAGCCATCAGCTGATGTTACGTGCTGGTATGATCCGCCGTGAAGCCTCTGGTATGTACACCTGGTTGCCAACAGGCCTTCGGGTATTGCGTAAAGTCGAAACCATAGTACGCGAAGAAATGAACAAAGCCGGTGCTTTGGAAGTGCTGATGCCCATGGTGCAACCTGCTGAATTGTGGCAGGAATCCGGCCGCTGGGAGCAAATGGACGCAGAGCTTTTGCGTTTTAAAGACCGCCACCAGCGTGATTTTGTGCTTGGCCCGACTCACGAAGAAGTGATCACCGATTTAGTGCGTAAAGAAATCAGCAGCTACAAACAGCTGCCTATCAATATGTACCAAATTCAGACCAAATTCCGCGATGAACGTCGCCCACGTTTTGGCGTGATGCGCGCGCGCGAATTTTTAATGAAAGACGCTTATTCGTTCCACTTAAGCCAGGAATGTCTGGAAAAAACTTACCAGACCATGTACCAGGCTTATAGCAATATTTTCACCCGCTTAGGACTGGATTTCCGCCCTGTGCTGGCCGACACCGGCGCTATTGGTGGTGCGGTTTCGCATGAATTCCACGTGCTGGCCGCTTCTGGTGAAGACGCTATCGTGTTTTCTGATGAAAGTGATTACGCCGCCAATATCGAAAAAGCCGAAGCTTTGGCACCAACTACGGCCCGCCCTGTAGCAACAGCAGCTAAAACCGAAGTGGCGACGCCAAATGCCGGCAGCATTGCCGAAGTGTCAGCTTTGTTAAAAGTGCCTGCCAGTCAAATTGTCAAAACCTTGCTGGTGCACGCAGCTAAAGCTGACGACAAAGCCCCACAAACTTTAGTGGCGCTGGTACTGCGTGGCGACCACGAACTCAATGAAATTAAAGCCGATAAACATCCGTTGGTGGCCTCTCCTTTAACCTTTGCCACTGAAGCAGAAATTCTGGCCGCTACCGGCGCCAACGCAGGTTCTATCGGCCCTGTTGGCTTGGCTATTCCAGTGGTTGTGGACAGCAGCGCAGCAGTGCTGTCCGATTTTGTTTGTGGTGCCAATAAAAACGGTTTCCATCTCACAGGCGTTAATTTCGACCGTGATATCACAATCTATGAAGTGGCCGATTTACGCAATGTGGTTGAAGGTGACCCAAGCCCATGTGGCAAAGGTAAACTTGTGATCAAACGTGGTATTGAAGTGGGCCATATTTTCCAATTGGGTGATAAATATGCCGCTGCGATGAAAGCCGGTGTACTGAATGAAGAAGGCAAACACCAGATCATGACCATGGGTTGTTATGGTGTGGGGGTGTCGCGCATCGTGGCAGCTGCTATTGAGCAAAACCACGACGAATACGGCATTACCTGGCCTGCGGCTATAGCACCATTCCAGGTGGCGCTGGTACCAATGAATATGCACAAATCAGTACGCATTCAGGAAGCCACTGAACAGCTTTATAAAGAGCTGATGGCGGCCGGTATTGAAGTGTTGTTTGATGACCGTAAAGAGCGCCCAGGTGTAATGTTTGCCGATATGGAGCTCTTGGGTGTGCCGCATCACATTGTGATTGGCGAGCGCAACCTGGACGAGCGTAAGGTGGAATACAAAAACCGCCGTACCGGTGAAAAATCATTGCTGAATTTAGATGAAGTGCTGGCAACCTTAAAACAACAGCTGAAATAAACCGGTTGATGTTAAAAAAGCCCGGGCTTTGTAACACCTCCCGGGCTTTTTTATGCAACAAATTCAAAAGTTAACGTTATTAAAGAATCACGAACGGCGACGGACTCAAACTATTCTGGCCGTTGTTACATGGAACCAAGCAGACACCCATCTGAGGACATCGCATGTTGTATTGGAATAGCCGCAGCCTGCCTGAGCTCGCAGGCCTTAATTTTCGCGAACGTATGCAGCTGCTGCGAAATGCCGCCGATAGCCTGCCAACGCCACAAAAACTGCTGCTGAATCTGTTAAAACTCGCGGTGTTAATTCCGTTATTTTTACTGATTGCCCGGGCGCCGGATCTCGCCACTGCGGCGCTTTATGTGCTGGCGCTGGTGCTGTTATACCCGCTTATCACCCGCCCTTTAACTTTTTATCTGGTGCGCCCGTCACTCGCAAAAATACGCGCAAATATGGCGGCTAAATCTTAACTGCAGAGCCTGCCAGGTCTGAACTTTAAAAGAGCTGCCGACGACTGATTGATAACAATAAAAAAACCACCTCAGCTGAGGTGGTTTTTTTATCTGCAACAACCTGCATCACAGGCTGTTGTATCGCACTTTATTTCACGCTTTATTTCACTCTTTATTTCACACCGTGCATCAGTTTATTGATCAGCGGTGAAATCACCAGCAGCACAATACCTGCACCTAACAGCAGATAAAAACTGAAACTAAAACCAGCCAGGGCGGATTCAATGGTCATGCCGGTTTCACCGGAAATTTCACCGGCCAGGATCCCAGACAGGTTGTTACCGGTTGCGACCGACAGGAACCAGGCGCCCATTGCCAAACCAACATAACGCACCGGCGCCAGTTTGGTGACCATCGACAAACCTATAGGTGACAAACACAGCTCACCAATGGACTGCAGTACATAACACAGCACCAGCGGCCACAGTGGGATCAAGCCATTGCCGTCCACCATCTGGGTTAACGCAAACATCAGCACCAGGAAGCCCAGCGCGTTGCCGAGTAAACCTAAACCAAACTTAAACGGAATTGTTGGTTCCATTTTACGTTTGCTGGTGAAATACCAAACAGCGCTGATAATTGGGGCAAATACAATGATGGCTAACGAGTTTACCGACTGGAACCAGCCCGTTGGGAAAATAAAACTGCCGTCGGCAAAAATATCGCGGTTCACCAGATTTTGCGCCAGGAAGTTAAAAGAACTACCGGCCTGTTCAAAGAACATCCAGAACGTGACGTTAAAACCAAACAATAACAGCAGCGCACAAACACGGTGCATCTGTACTGTGCCATTTTGTTTGCCTTCCACCAATAACATACCGGCCACTATCACAAAGAGCACACCCAGCACCCAGGCTAAGGTTTGTGCGCCCATACCGGCCATCAGGAAGTACACAACAGGGATAGCCACAACCACACCGGCAATCACATAAGCCAGCATTTTGCCGGCCGGTTTATCTTCCGGCATCATGCCAATGCCTTTGAGTT
Organism: Rheinheimera sp.; assembly: GCA_041919175.1. Taxonomy (GTDB): domain Bacteria; phylum Pseudomonadota; class Gammaproteobacteria; order Enterobacterales; family Alteromonadaceae; genus Pararheinheimera. Next base: position 5,774 of record JAYRUI010000151.1, read on the forward strand.
GCTTACGGCCGATATAGAACCAGATGGTACTTAAAATCATACCAACACCAGCGGCACCAAACACTGCTTTGTAGTTCTGGTGTTGTGGGGTACCAAAAATTTCACTGGCCAGCCAACCTGTTAATAACGGTGACAACATGCCGCCTAAGTTAATACCCATATAAAAAATGGTAAAACCACGGTCACGGCGGTCATCACCCTGTTTATACAGCTGCCCCACTAAAGAAGAGATATTTGGCTTAAACAAGCCATTGCCCACCACTATCACGGCAAGACCTAATAAAAACACATCCAGGCTTGGCACCATGATCATAAAAAGACCGATGGACATCACCACAGCACCCAGCAAAATTGAACGCTGGTAACCAATAATACGGTCGGCAACATAACCACCAAAAATAGCGGTGGCGTACACTAAGGCCAGATAAGCACCGTAATAACGACTGGCATCCCCTTCACCTGACGCATTGCCGGCGTAAAACTGCGCCACAATATATAAAGTTAAAGCCCAGCGAATACCGTAGAACGCAAAACGTTCCCAGAATTCTGCCATAAACAACATCCACAATGGTTTGGGATGGCCCCATAAAGTATCGAACTCTGGCTGGGTTGTGATGGTTTGGGTCTGGCTCATACGCACACTCCGAAAGTTTGTCGCAGGCGCATAGCTGAGCGCAGCGTGTGAGCGCTGGTGAGGGTTTTCAGCATGGTGATTTCCTGTTTCTAATAATTATGTGAATGATAATTACGGGTTGAGGGTGTTAGGTTTTTAATTGACTGACGTTTATACCGTACCAGGCCAAAAATGAAAAGGGGCAGTGCTGTTGCCTGCCCCTTTTTGCCGGTTAAAACGCCGGTTTCA
>JAYRUI010000152.1:0-6632 GCA_041919175.1 Rheinheimera sp.
CTTCTGGAGAGATAATTCAGTACAAAAGCTGACGCCAGTAACAAACCGGCAATGCTGGCAAAGCCGCCGGCAAAACGCAAAACAGCCCAACAACTAAAATCGGTGGTGAGCCCCATGCCAAAGGTGCTGAGCACCGACAGCAACAAAGCAAAACGATAAAGCAGCAGTTTTGCTCTGTTGTTACTGAGTAAAGCCACCGTCAAAGTGCCTGTCAGATAACCCAGATAATTAAAGGTGGCCAGAAAGCTGCCCTGTGCTTTGGTGAGCGTGTTATCCGACAACATCAGCGGCAGCATTGGGGTGTAAGCAAAACGCGATAGGCCGACACTCAGAATTAATGCAGCAATGCCTGCAAGAATGACCTGCGCAGCTTCGGGTATGATCCGGCTTATTTCACGCATCAAGAGCTCTTTAAAATAATCACTTACCCCGATTAAGCCTGAAAAGCTCCGGCGCAGCTATGCGACTTCCGTCTTAAAGCCCGCTGATTAAAAACAACAAACCCACCATGATAGTGGGTTTGTTGTACCAGTGTTGCAGTGCGTTTTGGCTTAACGCATATTCACCAGCATACTGCTTGGCGCTTCCAGATACTGTTTCCACAGATTGGTAAAGCGGGCAATAGTGCCGCCATCAATCACACGGTGATCGCCAGACCAGCTGATTTGCATGATAGAGCGCGCGACCACATGACCTTTGTTGTCAAAACGCGGCAACTGCTGCACTTTGCCAAGGGCAACAATAGCCACTTCCGGCTTGTTGATAATAGGCGTTGCCACTGTGCCGCCAATAGCACCAATATTAGAAATGGTGATAGTGCCGCCTTTTAAGTCGCTTGGACTGACACGGCCCTCACGCGCTGAATCGGTCAGTTTGGTTAAGTCTTTGGCTATTTCGACAATGGACTTATGCTGACAACCTTTCACATTCGGCACCAGTAAACCTACTTTGGAGTCTACCGCGATACCGATAGTGTGGTCGTCAAAAGAAGTAATTTCAGAACAATCGCTGTTCACCTGGCTGTTCAGAATTGGGAATTCTGTCAGTGCCAATGACATCGCTTTCATAAAAAACGGCATCATCGTCAGCTTGACGCCCTGCTTGGCAAGACCGTCTTTTAAGCTAAGCCGAAGCGCGATTAAGTCTGTTAAATCAATCTCTTCACAATAAGTAAAGTGTGGAATTGTCGAGACAGACTCAGCCATTTGCCGTGCCATCGCTGCTTTAATGCCTTTAATCGGCTCGACACGACGACCGCCAGTATTCACTGCAGAAGCAGTAACTGCTGCAGTTGTTGCTGTCACAGCTGCAGCTTTTGCCGCGCAAACCGGCACTGATGCGCCACCACTGACAAACTTCTGTACATCTTCTTTATAGACCCGGCCTTTGGCACCTGTACCTGCCACCTGAGTTAAATCGACATTGAGCTCACGGGCTAAACGTCTTACTGCAGGGCTTGCTACTGCTTTGCCGTTATTGGCAACCAGTGTGGCTGGCGTTGCAGCGCTGGTAGCTGTAGCGACAGGAGTGGCAACCACTGAGTGAGATACTGCAACAGCAGCTGCACCTTCAACCACTCTTTCAATAGCAAAAAGTGGCGCATGTACTTTGGCAATTTGACCTTTGGCGGTGTAAAGCTTCACCACTTTGCCAGCATATTTGGCCGGAATCTGCACTAAAGCTTTGTCGGTCATCACATCACAGACCGGCTGATCTTCGGCAATGACATCACCTTCTTTCACCAGCCAATCCACCACTTCACATTCAACAATGCCTTCGCCGATATCTGGCAGTAAGAAGTCTTCAGTGATTTTGCCGGAAACCGGCGCTGTCTGAGCAGCAGCTGTTTGTGGCTGAGCCACTGGTGTAGCATTTGGGGCGGCGGTTTCACCGGCAATTTGCATTTCAAACAAAGGCGCGTGCACTTTGGCAATATCACCTTTGTTGTAATACAACTTGCTGACCACACCGTTAAACACCGACGGAATTTGCACCAGTGCTTTGTCGGTCATCACGTCACACACCGGCTGATCTTCAACTATGGTATCGCCTTCTTTCACCAGCCACTCGACCAGTTCACACTCGACAATACCTTCACCGATATCCGGCAGAATAAAATCTTTTTTCATTATCGCCTCTATCAGGTTTGGCTCAGAACTTCACTGAAGCCACAATAGCTTCAAAAGTTTTTAAATGGTCTGCGACGTATTCACGTTCCAGTGCCAAAGGATACGGCGTATCTAAACCACAAACCCGGGCAATCGGGCTTTCCAGATGCAGGAAACAACGTTGCTGAATAGTCGCTGCAATTTCACCGGCAAAACCGCCCGTTAACGGCGCTTCGTGGTTGATTACTAAACGGCCGGTTTTCATCACCGACTTCACCACGGTTTCCACATCCCATGGCAGGATGCTGCGAAGGTCAATCAGCTCACAGGAAATGCCTTGTGCCGCTGCCATTTCAATGGCTTTTTGGCAAATTTCAATTTGCGCGCCCCAGGCAAGCACAGTCACGTCTTTGCCTTCCTGCATCACTTCGGCCACGCCTAATGGAATTTCATAATACTCTTCCGGCACTTCGCCGGTGGAGGCGCGGTACAGCTTCTTCGGTTCAAAGAAAATCACCGGATCTTCTGACGCGATAGACGCTAATAACAAACCTTTGGCCTGGTACGGGTCGCGTGGTACGGCAATTTTTAAACCCGGGGTGTGGGCAAAATATGCTTCAGGTGACTGGCTATGGTAGTGACCACCGGCGATACCACCACCGTATGGCGTGCGAAACACCAAACCACCGACATTAAACTCGTTGCCTGAGCGGTAACGGAACTTGGCGGTTTCGTTCACGATCTGGTCAAAAGCCGGGAAAATGTAGTCGGCAAACTGAATTTCAGCCACAGGCTTCATGCCTTGTGATGCCATACCATTAGCGAAACCTGCAATACCCTGTTCAGTTAAAGGCGTATTAAAACAACGGTCTTTGCCGTATTTTTCCTGCAGTTTTGAAGTTGCACGGAACACACCACCAAAGTGGCCTACGTCTTCACCAAAACACACCACAGTGCTGTCTTTGGCCATCGCCAGATCAAGGGCGTTATTAATGGCCTGCAACATATTCATCTTCGCCATTATGACATTCTCCCTGAGGTGATTGGATAAGCATCCGGATATTTACGTATGTGGGTTTTGAGTTCAGCCAGCTGACGCTCAAGTTCAGGGATTGGTTCGGCGTACACATCAGAAATTAAGTGTTCAATACCAGGTTTGGCCACTTTTTCAGCCACTTTTAAGGCGTCCAGAATTTCTACCCGCAGTGCTTCAATTTGGGCTTTGTCGGCTTCATCATCCAGCCAGCCTTTAGCCAGCAGCCATAAACGGAAACGGGAAACCGGATCGTTTTTGCGCCACTGCTCTTCTTCTTCTTTGCTGCGATAACCACTTGGATCGTCAGAAGACGAATGTGCGCCTAAGCGGTAAGCGATAGACTCGAGCAGCACCGGCTCGTTGGTTTCAAGTGCATGATCACGCGCCATTTTGGTGGCCTGATATACGGCCAGAATGTCGGCACCGTCAACCCGGATGGCTTTCATGCCATAACCCACAGCACGACAAGCAATACCGTCGCCTTTAAACTGCTCGTTGGCCGGGGTAGAAATGGCATAACCATTGTTACGGCAGAAAAACAGCACCGGTGCTTTATGCACAGCGGCCATATTTAAACCGGCGTGGAAGTCGCCTTCAGAGGCGGCACCTTCACCAAAATAACAAATAGTCACGTTGGCTAAACCACGCAGCTTTTGTGCGTAGGCATAACCTGCCGCTTGCGGGATTTGCGTTCCCAGCGGGCTGGAAATGGTCATGTAATAAATATCTTTTGAGCCGTAATGCACTGGCATCTGACGGCCTTTGCCAAGGTCTTTTTCGTTGGAAAACAGTTGGTTCATAAACTGTTCCAGCGAAAAACCACGGTAACGTAAAGCACCCTGTTCACGGTACTGCGCCATGATCATGTCTTTGTCATCCAGCGCAGCTGCGCTGCCGACTGTGGCGGCTTCTTCGCCTAAACACTGCATATAAAAGCTGATGCGGCCCTGACGCTGCGCAGCGAGCATACGCTCGTCCAGCACCCGGATAAAACTCATGCTGTGATACATTTTCAGCGCAGTTTCTTTATCCAGTTCAGGCGCCACGGCACCCGGGTAAATAGTACCGTCGTCCTGCAGAATACGAAGAGTTGGGATCTGTAACGCGTGCCCACTGGTAAATTCGGCTGTATGCACAGTCGAAATGGTGGCGTTGTTAGGGTTGGTCATAGGTCTCTCTTTAGGTTTCGGGTAACGCGGACCTTGGTTGTTTGCCGGCATTACCTTGAAATTGAACCAGACTGGCGGCGCACCATTGCTCTTTGGCAATTGTTGGCAGGCAAAACCAGCTTCTCCCCATGGTGCGACTTGCATGAATCGCTTGTGCAAACGCTTTGATGGTATTCAGACTTCTGTGAGAGAAGTACTTTACGTGAGCGTCAACCCAAGCTGTGCTGGCAGCACCCGCTATTCTCGTTTTTAGAATGCTATCGATTTTAGAATGCGCCGCAACTTTACCTTTACGTAAACTGCATTGCAACCGGATCAGCCATTAAAAATTAGCAGAAAGCAGAAATTACGCAGGGGCTATTTTAGTCTTTTGGCTTTTTGTTGACGGGAAAAACCAGGTTGTTTAACGGCGAACCACCAACTTAAAGCCCTTGATATTCGTCGTTTGCAGCCTGTAAAAACAAAAAAGCTGCCATGAACGGCAGCTTTGGCACAGTGAAAAATCAGTCTTGACCTCAGGCGGTACGCCCTGCCACTGAGACTGGTTTGACCATCAGCATCGCCCTTTGGCCAATCGCCACTTTAGCATTGGGGAATATCAAAGCTTCACCTGGTTGCTCCACCACATATTCAATACCTGCATCCCTTGCCAGCACAGTGCCTATTGGAAATTGGGTGAAGTTTTCAATATTGGCAGCAAAACAAAGCTCAAAAGCTTCCGTTTGTTTATTGATGGAGCGATACACTTCAAACAGCTGAAAATCGCTCTCTACAAACGTTTTGCGGTTGATAACTTCGCCACTGATAAGGTGACGCAAAAGTGCTGCAACATCAGCAAAACGGCTATGGTCGTTGTCGCCAAAAGGCCGCGCTTTGCCAAGCTCCAGCGTAAAAGCATGGGCGTTATGCTGTTGCGCACCGTAATAGCTAAAAGTGGTGGCCGGCGTTTGCATTAATAAAAAGGTGGTGACACCACAACTACCCCATAAACTGAACTGCTGCTCAGACCAGGGTTTGTCATGCAAATAAGGATAAACCGCAAACTTTTCAAACTTAGAACCACGAATAGCGGTATGTAAATCGTATAACGCCCGTTGCCGCCCGGCAGGCACCGCCTGATAAAAGCGGCTGACATACTGCTCTAACCGGGCACAACGTAATTTTTCCGCCGACACACCAAGCTGCGCAGCCTGATTTTCGCAAGTTGCCGTTGCCAGCACCGCCGTATCAATTTGATGGGCACCGGAAAAAAACCTATTCATATTGTCGTGAATTTCACGCACACCGGCATTCATAGCCGGCGGATTACCAAATAAAAACAACACTCTTTCACTGAGTGTTAATTTTTCCTGCAGAATGTCTTTCACCAATGCCGCACAAATTTCTATCGGTGCAGTTTCGTTGCCATGTACACCGGATGACAGCACGATGTCGTTGTTGCCAAAGTTGGCTGGCGTAAAACAAATCACCCCTGTGTCCCAAATTTCACATTGGGTACCGTTGTTGAGCATAAAACTGCTGGCCGGATAAAATTCGGGATGTTTGAGGGTAAAAGCCAAAAAGTCGGCATCTGTGAGTTCGGGTGGTAATACAGCTAACATAACAAGTCCTTGCGTGATTTATTCTGCTTTGAAAACAAAGGCCTTGAATAGACACTCATCAAACAGCACTTTATAAAACAGCAGATCATAAAAATTGCCGGTTATTGTAGCCAGCATCAGCGCCGCTTTGCAGCAAAAACTAAGCCCACATCACCAGAATTGCGGCCAGCACTATCAGCCCAAGCCCCAGATAGTCTTGTTTTTTCAGCTTTTCTTTAAAGAAAAATGCCGAAATCAGGAGCGTAAACAACACTTCCACCTGCCCCAGCGTTTTTACCAAAGGCACAATTTCCAGACTCATGGCGGTAAACCAGCCCAAAGAGCCGATACAACTGGTGATACTGGTGAGCAGCGTTAACCTGGGCTTTAACCATAACGCGTGTAAGGTATGGGCGTCCCGCACCACTAAATACAACAGCAGCAACAGAGTTTGTAAGCTAATCACAAACAGCAGTACCCAGGCGGCACCATAAGGAAAGGGCAAACCAAGCGCCAGACTTGCTTCACGCACCCAAAGTGACGTGAGCGCAAAAGCCAGGCCTGACGCCGCCCCTATTGCAACAGTTGGCCAGCTTATAGTTTTGATACTGGTTAAACCGCTGAGTAAAAATACCGCCAGACTCCCCAGCAACACCCCAAGCCAACCCTGCAAGCTGTGATAACTGGCAAAAAACAGCACGCCAAGCACTGCGGCATAATTGGCTTCACTTTTGGCAAG
>JAYRUI010000153.1:0-6623 GCA_041919175.1 Rheinheimera sp.
AATCCAGCATGGGATCTGAGCCTTTGACATAAGCGCCGATGGCAATTAAATCTTTGCTTTGGCTGTAACTGGCGTACAGCTGTTTCACGCTGCGGGCCAGCAACTGATGTTCACTGCTGGTGACCGCCGGCATCACCCGGCTGATGGATTTTTCAATATCAATGGCGGGGAAATGGCCACTGTCGGCCAATTGACGAGATAGAACGATATGACCGTCCAGAATAGCGCGGGCGGCGTCGGCAATCGGATCCTGTAAATCATCGCCTTCAGAAAGCACGGTATAAAAAGCCGTGATAGACCCCTGGCCTTCAGCGCCATTACCGGCCCGCTCCACCAGCGCCGGTAATTTGGCAAACACAGATGGCGGATAACCTTTGGTGGCCGGTGGCTCACCCACTGCCAGCGCAATTTCACGTTGTGCCTGGGCATAACGGGTGACTGAATCGAGCAGTAACAACACATCGAGGCCCTGATCGCGGAAATATTCCGCCACCTGCACTGCAGTTTCACAACCTTTGAGACGCATTAACGGTGATACATCCGCAGGCGCAGCCACCACCACTGAACGTCTGCGCCCTTCATCCCCCAGAATTTCATCAATAAATTCTTTCACTTCACGGCCACGTTCGCCCACCAGACCAACCACTATTACATCGGCGGCGGTACCGCGGGTCATCATGCCTAAAAGTACGGATTTACCCACACCAGAGCCTGCAAACAAGCCCATCCGCTGGCCTTTGCCCACAGTGATAATGCTGTTGATAGCTCGTACGCCAACATCGAGTGGCTGTTTAATAGGACGGCGTTGCAGCGGGTTGATGGGGGCTTTTTTACCTGTGCTGTATTCATTGGCAAGCACAGGGCCACGGCCATCGAGCGGTTTACCAGCACCGTCAATGACACGGCCCAGCAACGCCATACTGAGCGGCACGCCTTTATAGTCAACCAGAGGGGTTACGCGGGCACCAGGCACGACGCCCGTAACATCATCTTTGGGCATCAGAAAAATGCGGTCTTTGGCAAAACCAACCACTTCGGCCTGCAGCTGGCCAGCGGCAGTTTCCACTTCGCAGGTTTGACCTATCGCTGCGCTCAGCCCTGTGGCTTCAAGAGTTAAACCAACCACACGCACCAAACGGCCTGCAACAACAGCTTTATTGGGTTTGATATATTGTTGTTGCAGCAACAGGCGTTCAGAGAGATTTGAAGTTGTCATGCCTATCCTTGCAGTAGCAATACTGCGTCAATCTTCCGTCGGTGCTGACGGTTCTTGCACAGGCTCCTGCAAAAAGTGCTCCAGACTGCTTTGCAATCTTGATTTCATACTGCGATCGACGCTGGACTCACTCGACTCGACCCGGCAATCGCCGCGGTGATACGAAGGTTCAGCCCGCAATTGCCATTGTCTTTCCAGCAAATCCTGTTCGCTGTAGTGCTGGCGCACAATAGCAACATCGTCCGGATGTAACTTGATGGTGAGCTTCTCTGCCTGATAAGGCAAAGACTCCACCGCCTGGCGCAGGCTTTGTAAAATCAGCTGCGGATTGGTTTTTACTTCCACACCTATCACAGCTTCGGCCATGGCAAGGCTGAGGGTTAACAACGCCTGCTCCACCTGGGCGTCTACTTTTTCCAGCGGTTTTTGCAGCTGTTCTATCAGGCTTTGCAGCTGTGCCAGCTGCTCACGGATCAAGGTTTCGCCTTCGTCCAGCCCAAGTTTTTTACCTTCAGCCTGACCTTGTTGCAGACCATCCTGATAACCCTGTTCGCGACCTTCGGCATAACCCAGGCTAAAACCTTCTTCTTTGCCCTGAGCTGCGCCATCTTCGTAAGCAGCCGAACGGATTTGTTCAATATCTTCCGCCGTCAACGGTTTTAGCTGTACTTCTTCAACAGGTTTTGCTTTAGGCCGGCCCGGTTCTGGTTTGGTTTTATAAAAAGCATTGGTTTTAAACTGTGTGGCAGGTGATTGCACTGCTGGTTTTGTGACAGCCTGCGCAGCTTCGTGCTGGCCGTCTTGGGTATCGCTGCCTTGTTGCTCCGGCAACTGCCATTCTTTCAAAATATCCATCACCCCTTCGTCGGGTTTAAATGGGCGGTTTTGCTGGAATAAATTTGTGCTCATGGCAAACAACTCAATTAATACATAAAGCAAAGTATGGTATCAGGCGCTGGCCACCGCCACTGCAGTACCTGCGCCTGACAGTCGGCTGTTACAGGAAGTCTTCGCCGCCACCACCACCGAGCATAATTTCGCCGGCATCGGCCAGACGGCGGGCTGTGGACAGAATTTCTTTTTGTGCTGTTTCCACTTCGCTGACCCGCACCGGGCCCATGGCCTCGAGATCGTCCGCCAGCATTTCGGCAGCCCTTTTTGACATGTTTTTCAGGATCTTCTCTTTTAAGCTGTCATCAGCGCCTTTCAGGGCTTTCATCAACACATCCTGCTGTACTTCACGCAGAATGGCCTGAATAGCGCGGTCGTCCACTTCCAGCAGGTTTTCGAACACAAACATTAAGTCCTGGATTTGTTGTGCCATTTCTTCGTCGTGTTCGCGGATAGAATCCATCAGCTGGCCTTCGACGTTCGTATCCAGGTAGTTCATAATGTCGGCGGCTGCTTTTAAGCCGCCCATCTTCGCTGCCTGCGCACCCGCCTGACCGGCAAACTGTTTCTCCATAATTTCGTTTAATTCTTGTAAGGCTGCTGGTTGTACTTCTTCCAGGTTGGCAATCCGCATGGTTAAATCCAGCCGCACCTTTTCCGGGAACTGCGACAAAATTTCTGCCGACTGCTCAGGTTCCAGATAAGACAATACTATGGTCTGAATTTGCGGGTGTTCGTTGCGGATGATGTTGGCTACCTGTTTGGAGTCCATCCACTTCAGTGAATCCAGACCTTTGGCACCGCCACCCAGAATGATCTGGTCAATCAGATTCGAGGCTTTTTCTTCACCCAAAGCTGCTGTTAAAGCGCGGCGGATAAAGTCTTCACTCTGGAAGCCGATGGTACTGAAGTTCTGAATTTGCTCGATAAACAAACGGTGCACCGCAGAAATTTTGGCCTGGTTCAGATCTTCAATCTGCGCCATGGCCATACCCACTTTTTGCACTTGTTTGGGTTCGAGATGTTTTAAGATCTGCGCCGCGTCTTCTTCCGATAAACTCAGCAGCAGGATGGCGGCTTTTTCCACACCATCTAATTTGCCGACATCAAAGGCCGGTTTGTTCTCTACATTACTCATCTTCAGCCAACCAATTTTTCACAACCAGTGAGGACAATTCAGGTTCGTTTGCTACCAGCGCACGCACCGCTTTTAATAAGTCTTCATCACCATGCAGGTCAGGTAACATCAGGGTGCCATCCGGTGCAAAACCAACCGACTTCACGTCAAACTCTTTACTCAGCATGTCGATGGTATCATCGCCTAAGTCCAGCCCCCGTGACAGAGAATTTTCATCATAAGACTCTGAGGTATCTTCAGGGTAAATCAGTTTTTTCAGCATAGGCCGGACAATGGCCATAATCAGCACAATAATCACCAGCGCGCCCAGGCCTAAACGCACCACGCGCATAAACCATTCCTGCTCGTAAATAGGCACTTCGGAGGCTGCCGCAACCACTTCACGGGTGAAAGGCACAGAAACGACTTCAATAGTGTCGCCCCTTTGCACGTCAAAACCAATACCACCCTGCAACAAACGGCGGATATTCTGAATTTCAGCCTGAGTGCGTGGTTCAGCTTTGGCTGGCTCTTCACCTGCTGCCGGCGTCGTTTTGTAATCCACCGCCACCGACACGCTTAAACGCTTGATCACTCCTGACTGCTGGGTAGAGTGGCTGATGGTGGTGTCGAGCTCATAGTTGCGGGTTTGTTCTTTGCTGTTGCGACCTGGCACCACAGGGCTGCTGCCGTCACCGGCTTTTTCCGGAATATTTGAATCCAGCGGCGGCTGATTCGACAGCGCGCCCGGAATGCCCATAGAGCCGCCACCCACACTATTTTCTTCGATGGTCATTTCACTGCGCACGGCCGGCAAATCCGGGTTAAAGCGTTTTTGCGTTTGTTCAGTGGTGGTGAAATCCATCTGTAAATCCACCTGAGCGGTGTAATTATCAATACCCAGCACCGGGATCAGGATGGAGTCAATTTTCTGGCGGTATTCTTCTTCGCGTTTTTGCTCAACTTCATATTCACGGCGCGAGCGGGCTGAGCTGGCATCCTGTGAACCGCTGTTCAGTAAACGGCCGTTTTGATCGGTCACTGTCACCTTGGCCGGCTCCAGCCCCTGCACTGCAGAAGCCACTAAATCAACAATGGCATCCACTTCACTGTCTTTAATGGTTTTGCCGCCACGGGCTGAGATCATCACTGTTGCTGAAGGTTGTTTTTCAGTACGGGCAAAAATGTTTTCTTTTGGAATCGCCAACAGAACTCTGGCGCGGGCCACACTCTGAAATTCTTCAATGGTTCTGGCCAGCTGTTGCTCACGGCTATGTTTCAGCCGTTCCATTTCCAGCCGTTGACTGACACCAAAGCCGCTGTCTTTCATCAGAATTTCTTCGCCAGAGCTGGCTTCTTTTTGCAAACCGGCGCGGCTTAAACCCAGTTTAATGTCCTGATATTTATCACCAGGAATGGAAATAACATTGCCTTCCAGTTTGTATTCAATTTTTTGCGCATCCAGGTAATCCAGATGCTGAATAAGCTCAGTCGTTTCAAAGGTGCCGAGCGGACGCATTTCCGGCTCGCGCGCCCACAAAATAATTAAGATGGCGATGGCGATACAAATCGTCAGCGCGATGATCAGCGTCATCTGGCGCACTATATCCATACCGCCCATCGAGCCTAAAAAGCCCGATTTTTGCTCTTGCTGGGTATTGTCATCCGCAGGAGCGCCAAAGTCATTACTGCTTAAAGTCAGTTCAGTTGAGGTCGATTCAGCCACAGTCATGTCCTCCCATTACACCGGCATTGCCATGATTTCTTTATAAGCTTCCACCAGCTTATTGCGTACCTGCACAGTGGCCTCAAAAGCTACAGAAGCTTTTTGACCGGCGATCATGGCTTGTGCCAAAGAGATTTTTGGGTCGCCCATTTCAACAGCTGTTGCCATGGTATTAGAGGTTTTCTGTAACGCATTCACATTGTCCAGTGCCTGTTTAAACAAGTCACCAAACTCAGACTGACTGGTATTGTTCAGTTGTATATCACGGGGTTGAATGTCGTTGGATAAACTGCGGGCCTGCTGTGCGTAAGCCTGCATTTCCTGAAATAAAGCGGCGCCTTTAATATCCATGATGAATTACCTGTTACAACAGCCTGAAGCCGGAATAACAGTATTAAGCACAAGGCGTGCCACAATTTAATTGTTTATTTTCAATCGGTTACAGTGTAGTGTTGAATGTCAAAATGCTGACACCACTAAAAGGCGCTGAAAAAACAAACAACAATAAGGGCGTTACTGTTTTTGCGGGGGAATGTTGTGCAGCTGATAAACCACAACAAAATGCCGGGGCAGATGCGCCGGCATTCTGATGTTGATGATGCTGTTCAGGCAGGTAACTGAATGCCCGACTCGCGCATCCGCGCCAGCTTGTACCTTAAAGTACGGGCGCTGATCCCCAGTTTTTCTGCCACTTCTTTGCGTCTGTTGGCGCAGGCTTTCATAGTTTCCAGAATAATACGGTGTTCCTGCTCGTACACTTCCGACTTAAACAGGCTTAAATCCGGATCTAACAATGCGGCTTGTGCGGCCTGCGCAGCCTGTATTGCTGACGGCTCCTGAAATTGCTGACTAAATTCAGTGCTTTCCAGCAGAATATCATCGGCGGTAATTTCATTGTCACTATGCACTATCAAGGCTCTTTGCATGACGTTATCCAGCTCACGCACATTACCAGGCCAGCTGTGCTGCAACAGTTTGCGTTGCGCCGTTGGTGTTAATTCCGGTGTCGCAGTGCCACTTTGCTTGCAATGCCGTTCCAGCAAATGCCGGCACAATGGCAGAATATCTTCCGGCCTGTCAGAGAGTGCCGACCAGGTCAGTGGGAACACATTGAGCCGGTAAAACAAATCTTCGCGAAATAAACCTTGTGCGACTGTCTGGCGTAAATCGCGGTTACTGGTGGCAATCACCCGCACATCCAGCTTAATGGTTTTGCGTGAACCCAAACGTTCTACTTCACGTTCCTGCAATACCCGCAATAACTTGGCCTGCAGGTTTAAATCCATTTCACTGATTTCATCCAGCAGAATAGTGCCTTGTTGCGCCTGCTCAAATTTACCAGGGCAAGCGGCGATAGCGCCGGTAAAAGCACCTTTTTCATAACCAAATAAGGTAGATTCCAGCATATTTTCCGGAATAGCAGCACAGTTAATGGCGATAAAAGGCCCTTCATGGCGTGGTGATTGCTGGTGAATATAACGCGCCAGCACTTCTTTACCTGAACCGCTTGGGCCAAGCACCATGACGCTGGCATCAGAGCGCGCCACTTTGGCAGCCAGTTTCACCAGCTGCTGACTGACGGGTGCCGCCACTATCGGTTCAAAAGCCGGCGTTTCGTCGGGCTGGACATAACGGCCTACCATATTCACCAGCACTTCAGGTGAAAAAGGTTT
>JAYRUI010000154.1:0-6610 GCA_041919175.1 Rheinheimera sp.
AGTGGCCGGCTGCGCCCTGGGTTATGCCTTGATCCGCGCTGTGCCGCTGCTCAGTTGGTGTTGTGGTTTAAAACCGCGTACAGCCCACAAGCAAAAGTTGCAGTTGCAGCCGGAATAAAGCGTCATGCGGCTTGTATGGTGCTAGTTGTGCTACAGGGTCAGAGCTGTGTTTTGCTGCTGACCCTGAACTTATTCAGGCCTGATATTGAACATCATGTTATGCTGCTTTTTCCACCAGGTACCGCCTATAGCCGCCACCAGAAAAGCGCAAAAAACCGAGCTACCCACCGCAATCCAGAGGTTGTTGCCTGCTGCCACTGTACTCGCGGGTGGCCAGAGTAAAAATGGCAGCCGCACCATAGTTTCAGCGACAAAAGCCGACACCAGCCCGATGTAACTCCACACCATCAGGTTGCTGTGGTGCCAAAGCCAGTTCGGGTGTTTATGGCGAAACAGCGGGAAATAAAGCGCCGCCAATACAGTGGGCAGGCTGATCAAGACAAAAATATGAAAAGGGCCTATACCACCACTCATACGCTGAATCGGCAAAGCCGACAGATTCAGTATCAGCATCGAACCAAAATACAGATAACCCACAGTGCGATGTAACCTGGTGCCTTTGTGATAAAACAACAGCAAAGCACCGACAGCTAAAGCGGCCATCGCACTATAAAAATGCAGGCCACCAATAAAACCACTGAAAAACTGTTGCATCTCAATTCCTTATAACGATGGACTGAGGTGCAGCTTAAAGCGCAAAGTTGAGCCTTTGCAGTGTGATTGGTCAGCAATAATGGCTGACAATTGTCAGAACTGTGCTGTAGTGGACTCTGATGTTGGGTTACTTTGGCTGGTGCGACAGAGCGCCGTTGCAGCTGCTGGCAAGATGCCAGCATAACCAGCCGGCTGTTGTTGCTTAGCTGGTTTTTACCGGCAGTTTTTCACCCTGAAACTTTTTCATAGTGCTGATGGCATTGGCCCAATACAACATGGAGCTGCTGTCTTTACGGCGCATGGCACTTTGCAGCCCTTCTTTTGCTTTTTCGCTGAAGTTCACCAAGTTATTTTCGTTTTTACTGTCGCCGGCTGTGGCGGAATACATCATCACTTTAAAGGCACTTTCTTGCTCCGGCGCAATTTTGCCGCTGGCAATGCCCTTTTTCAGCCAGTCACTGAGCTGTTTGCTGCTCATATTGCCAAAATCAAGCTGAGTCGGGGTTTTGCCTGGTGTGGTGTTGTCTGGTTTGCCGGTCACCGGTGGCGTGCCTGGCTTAGTGCCGGGAGTGGTGCCGGGTTTTATTTTGTTTTCGTATTGCAGCAATAACTCGGCTTTGCGGTTTTGTTGTTGGCTGCGCAGTTGCTGAAAAGTATCAAACAAACTGGTATCGAGTTTCATCGGGTTGTCCGTTGTCTTGTTGCATCAGTGCGTGAATTTTTTGTTAGCAATAGCTGTGCCAAAAATGGCGCCAAAGTGTTGGCGCAAAAGTGTGGGGAGAGCAGGGGGTAATGATTCTGAAGAGGTGCACCGCTATAGCGTGATAGCGGTGCCGGATGAAGTGCTCGCAACAGCAGCGGCTTAAAGTTGTTCCTTTGCCGGAGTTTCTGCCGGCATTTCGTAAAAATAACGAACTTCGGTGCCGGCGATATAGTCATGCAGGCAGCGGCGTTGTTTGCCAAAAATAAATAACACGTTAAAAAAACCTGCCAGAAACTGACCTATCACAGGCACAAAATTCATCAGCATCATCGGTAAATAACGGGACAGCATCACATGTTGCAGGCTGGCTTTTTCGCCGTTTAACAGCTGAATACGCATACCAAACTCTGATTTACCAATGGTTTGGCCATAGTGATAAAGCAAATAACCATGGATCAACAGATAACTGATCATGGCATAGAGTGCCAGCAACAAGCTTTGTAATGGACTTGGGTTTTTGAAGTTTTCCAGCCCAACAAACCAGAACAGCGGAATAAAAGCCAATAAATGAATAAAAGTGTCGATTAACGACGCCAGAAAACGGTCTGTTCTGCTGGCTAATTGGCCTTTTTTGCTGGAGGGTGCAGCTGTGTCTGCCGTTTCTGTATTGGCACAGGGATCTTCGTTCGCCTGAGGAGCGGCTGCAGTTGTGGTGGGCTGTTCAGCCTGCGTCACTGCTGTTGCAGTGACTAAAGCGGCGATTGTTGGCTCAATTGCATCCGGGACTGGCAGCTTTACCGTATCCCTGTTTGTGTCAGATTGAACTTCATGCTCAGCAATGCTGGCTGGTGTTGTGGTTTTGCTGTCGTCCATGCTGCAAGCTCCTTGCTCTGGTAGGTAAAAAAACACAAAAGTATAACAATTCAGTTTGTTATAGCACAGACAGGATCACAGGCAACAGATAGCGTTGTTTGGGTAGTGCCGGAGAAAGTCTGATTCCGGCATGTTCACCCCTTTGACGCCGGGTTTATAATGGCGTCACAGTGCAGAACAGCAGCAGAGAGTACCAATGGACGAATTAAAAATTGAAGATGTACGCTTAGGCGACGGTAAAGCAGCGGTGCGTGGCGCTTTAATTACCACTCAATACCGTGGTTTTCTGGAAGACGGCACCGAGTTTGACTCTTCCTACCGGCGTGGTGAACATTTTCAATCGGTGTTAAGCAATGGCCGGTTAATTCAGGGTTGGGTATTGGGTTTACAAGGCATGAAAGTGGGCGGGCTACGTAAATTATGGGTACCGGCCCATCTGGCATATGGTGAAAGGCAAGTGGGTACCGTGATCCCGCCCAACTCTAACCTGATATTTGAAATTGAGTTGCTGGAAGTGTTAACCCGCGATGATTAAAGCTTCGCTTTAGCGGGCGCCACAGCGGTGTTTTCGCCGCTGCAGCGCCGTTGTTAGCAACCACTTGATATAAAAAGATTTTTGCAGTTAACCGCCACCCAGTTTTTCCAGCAATTTGTTTTTGAGTTTGTCTTTTTGCTCATCCACTTTGTGCTTTAAATGTTGATTAAACAAAGCTTTAGTGTCGAGCTGGTATTTAGGTTTGGCAAAACTGCCGCTTATTTTCAGCGGAATTTCAATATTGGCCAATTCGTCTTTTTCTTTGCCTCCCTGGCCTTTAAGCGTACTCACCAAAGCGGTTTTCAGCTGATAGTCCAGTTGTTCGCTATTGATATTGGCGTTGCCGCTGCCGGATAACCGCAATAACGGCGCTGCCAGTTGTAAATCGTGATTTTCCAGCACGGCATTGGCCAACACAAAACTACCGCTCAGGCTGGAGAAATCGGTTTTTTTCGTCTCACTGGCATCCGGCGCTGTTTCATTTTTTAACGCGGCGCGGGCGCTGCGAATTTGCGCCGGAATATTAATGCCGTGAATAGCGCCGTCCGTCACTTTAAACTGGCCTTGAGCCGCCAACGCCGTTTTGATATCGGCCGGCAATAAGCCATGACCTTTGGCGTTGAAAGTGAGTTCTGCGGTGCCGCTCAGTAAATCCATACCGGCTGTTGTTTGTAACAGCTGCAGCATATCAATGCCGCTGGCGGCCGCACTTAGCTGATAACCGGCGATGCTTTTGCGGGCATCCAGTGAGCCTTGGGCTGTGACATTGCCCTGGTATAACTCAGCACTGGCTTTGTTTAGTTTGACCAGCCCGCCCTGATTATGCAGTTGCAGCTGAGCCTTGTTTAGCTGCAGCTTGTTGAGCTGCACACTTTGGACTTGCAACTGAAGTTGCAGATCCAGTTGTTGCAGCAAAGTCAGATCCGGTTGTGTTGTACTGTTGTTGTTTTGATTGGTGTTTTCGCTGCTGCTGGTTTCGGCCGTTTGCAGCTGCCATTGGTCCAGTGTCAGCTGCACTTTTGCCAGCGGCTTTTTACTTTGGTAATTCAGCGCCACTGTGCCACTGCCTTTGCTGCTGCTTTGCTTATTGTTCAGCAGCAATTCGTCGATTTGCCATTGCAGTTGTTGTGCTGCCATATCCAGTTGTAACGCACTTTGCAGCCGGACTTTTTGGCCCGGCAAATCAGCGGTCAGTTGCAGTTGCTGCAGCTGAAGTTGTTGCTGGTTTTGTTGCCATAACAACAGGGCTTCGCCTTGGAGATCAAACGCGTCTGGTACTTTAAAGTGAAAACTGACAGGCGCAGCCTGACCTGGCTGGAACTGCTGCAAACTAAAGTGTTGTAACTGAATTTGATTGGTTTTTTCAGCCGGTTTTTGCAGGGTAAGCTGCATATGATTAAGTTCAAACTCATCCAGTTGCAGCTGGTTTAAATAAGAGTTGCTGCTGGCAGCTGTAGCGCTTGCAGTTGTATCGCTGGTGGTATTTTTTGCCAAGCCGCTGAAACTATTCAGTTTGCCTTGTTCAGTGAAAAATATTTCCACTCCATCCAGCCGTAATTTTTTCAGCTGGATTTGTTGTTGCAACAAAGGTAAGAGCGCAACTGCGGCTTCGGCTTTTGCCACTTGCAGCATGGCCGGGCCCGGCAAGCCCTGGGGCTGTGACAAACTCACCTCAGCCAAAGTTAAAGCTAAGTCCGGATACAGGCTCCAGCCAATATCCTGCTTGATTTTCAGTGTTCTGCCTGTTTCCGCCGCGACCTTGCTGACGAGGTTATTCTTCACGTCATTTAAATCAAACCAGAGCGTTAGATACAGGCCCAGCAGCAGTGCCAATGCCAGCAGGGACAGCAATAACCATTTAAAAATTTTCATTATTTGCTCCGGATTTTATACAAGGCTGTGGTCAGTATTGGCTTGTTCTGTATGAGTCTCACCAACGCCTGACTGCGGTTATCTATCTGGTAGAAAACAAAAAATAGGAAATAGTTCCGCTACTTGCTGCGCTTGTGTTTCACAGGAATAAGCGGACAAAGGGCGGCTGTGGTAAAGCCGCCCATTGTCGTGTGGTAGCGCCCTGGTTATCAGGGCACTAAATCTTCAGGTTGGCTGTTGAGGCCGATGGCATCGCTGTTATTGCTGTTGTAAGGCAAAATCCAAAGCGGCACATACAGTAGTTACCTGTGCCAGATTACACTGCGCCGGGCTGGCTTTTGGGCTGTCGGGGTACACTTCTGTGGTGGTGACATACAGCGCATTGCTCATACCGCCACAAAGACCCAATGCTTTTTTCGGGTAATTGACCACACCAAACTGCTGCAATTTTTCGCCTATCAGGCAGCCATTTTCGTCCGCTTCGGCAATATGGGTCACTTGAGCAACCGCCTGAATAATGGCGTGCTGAAATTCCGCTTGCGGGTTATTGGTGTCGCCAACCAGATAAAAACCATCCGGAATATTCCAGTTGGTATTCACCACACCATCGCGGGCGGCTTTGGCCGGGCGGAATTCACTGTTATCCGAATCTGTGGTTTCGTGTAAATCCACGTGGACCAGCACCTTGGGTGCTTTGCTGGCCACCACAGCCATAGCAGCGGCCGCTTCCTGCGACGGACTATTGGCAATAAAAGAGCGGTTTGGGTCAACAGCCTGCGGGTTCCAGCGGTTGATGGTTTCGTAACCCCAGGGGCTGATACAAGGCAACACCAGCAGATTAAAGTGCTGCTGATAAGTGGCAAACTGGTTGCGGATAAAATCTAAAGCACCATGGACGCCGCTGGTTTCATACCCATGTACACCACCAGTGATCAGCGCCGTTGGCTTGTCGGCTTGCCAATTGTTGCTGGCAACCGCATAAAGCGGGTAAACACCAAGGCCTAACGTCTGATAATCCAGCGTGCCATAGTGCAGCAGCTCAGCTGAAATATTGCTGTTGGCAGCAAGCAGCTGTTGCAAAGGCGTCACTACATCTTGCTGATAACTGCGTTTTTGCTGTTGCTGGCTGAACCATAAAGTTATTTCTGCTTCGCCCCATGGCTGGCCAGGTGTACCAATGGCATAAAGTGGGTGTTCTGTTGTCATAAAACCTTCTGCTAAGTCTGCAAAGACTGTAAAGAGTGGCCATCAGTGTGTGTATCAAAGACAAACGGATGGCATTTGCGTGTTTAAGCTTGTTCAGCGGCAATTTGTTGTAATGCCTGCACCAGCACTGCGGCTTCCTGCGCGCCGGAAATTAAATAACGTTGATTCACAATAAAAGCCGGTACCGAATTGATGCCATTTTGTCTGGCTTGTTGCAGTTCTGCTGTTACTTCTGCGGCATATTGTGTTGAAGCCAAAAGCGCAGCCGCCGCTTCGGCATCAAGCCCGGCTTGTTCAGCACAACGTTGTAACACCTGATGTTCAGCCATATTTTCAGCTTCGCCAAAATAAGCATTAAACAAAGCCAAAGCCAGCTCGTTTTGACGGTGAAATTGCGCCGCCCAATACATCAGCCGGTGCGCGTCAAAGGTATTGCTGGTGTAGCGTTGTTGCATCTTCTGAAAATTCAGCCCAAGCCCATCGGCTATCGCCATTAAGTTATTTTGCGACTGGCGCATCGCTTCTTCACTCTGGCCATATTTTTTGCTGAGTGCCGCTAATATAGGTTCTGGTATTAAATTGGGGTCCGGATTCAGTTCAAAAGCCCGCCAGTGCAGATTTACGTTTAGCTCAGGCAGGCTTTGCAGTGCCTGCTGTAAGCGGGCAAAACCTATAGCACACCAGGGGCAGGCAATATCGGAAACAAG
>JAYRUI010000155.1:0-6580 GCA_041919175.1 Rheinheimera sp.
GAAATTTCCCAGGAAGAAAAAGAATTATTGGCCCATCCGGCCGTTGGCGGGGTCATTTACTTCACCCGCAATTACCACGACAAAGCTCAGTTAAAAGAACTGGTACGCCAAACCCGCGCGGCCAGCAAAAGTCCATTGTTATTGGCGGTTGACCATGAAGGTGGCCGGGTACAAAGGTTTCGCCCCGAATTTACGCTATTGCCTGCCATGGGCCAAATTTGGCCGGGTGCCGGTCAGGATTTGGCTGTAGCCGCAGAATACGCCACTGAAATAGCCTGGCTGATGGCGGTGGAAGTATTAGCGCAGGACATTGATATTTCGTTTGCCCCTGTTGCCGATATCTGGGGTGTCTGTGATGTGATCAGAAACCGCGCATTTCACAGCGACCCTGCCAAAGTGGTGGCGCTGGTGAACGCTTTTGCCAAAGGCATGCATCAGGCGGGTATGAAGACGACAGGCAAACATTTCCCTGGCCATGGCAGTGTCAAAGAAGACTCGCATCTCGAGCTACCTTATGACAGACGCAGCCGCGAAGAAATTGAACAGCTTGATTTAACAGTATTTCGCCAGTTGCAAAGCTTAGGCGCTTTGGATGCCGTAATGCCTGCGCATGTGGTGTATCCGGCCTTTTGTGATAAAGCCGCCGGTTTTTCGACTTACTGGTTACAACAGGTACTGCGCACTGAAATGCAATTTGACGGTGTGGTGTTTTCTGACGATTTAGGCATGAAAGGCGCACATCAGGCGGGCTCTTATCAGCAGCGCGCCGAAGCTGCGCTCAGTGCCGGTTGTGACATGATCCTGGTCTGTAACGACAGAGCAGGCGCCATTGAAGTGCTGGACACTTTGCCGCAGCAATATTGGCAGCACAGCAGCAACCGTTTATCACGCTTAAAACATCAAGCCAGTGTTACTGATGCCATGCTGAGTCAAAACCCAAGATATCGCGCTGCGGTGGAACTTGCTGCAAGATTAAAGGCCGTTGAAGTGGAAGCCAGCGCCAGCTCAGCTGGTATTGTTGAACGCTCTTAAGGAATCGAAATGATAGAAACCACCATTGCCGGTTTGAGCTTACGCCTCGCCACTAAAAACGATGTGCCGCAAATTCTGGCCTTTATTCAGGCGTTGGCTGAATACGAAAAGTTAGCGCATCAAGTGGTGGCCACTGAAGAAAAGCTGGCGGCCACTTTGTTTGGTGATAAAGCGTTTGCCGAAGTGGTGATAGCCGATTATCAGGGCGAGCCTGCCGGTTTTGCCTTGTTTTTCCACAACTATTCCACGTTTTTGGCCAAACCTGGCATCTATCTGGAAGACTTGTTTGTTGACCCAAGCCTTCGTGGTAAAGGCATTGGTAAGGCGCTTATTACTTATCTTGCCAAACTTGCCATCGAGCGCGATTGTGGCCGGTTGGAATGGTCGGTGCTGGACTGGAATCAACCAGCCATTGATTTTTACCAGTCGCTTGGTGCCACCATGCTCAACGACTGGCGTATTAACCGTGTCACAGGCCCGACTTTAGAAGCTATGGCACAGCAGTTCCCTGGCTAATTCATCTGAAACTGCTTTGGTGCAGGGACGGCTTACAACCGTCCTTGTAACACATCAATCAGCTGTTTCACCGCCTGCATCTGAGCGCCGTTTTTCGTGGCGTAATTTTCACCGCTGTAACCCCACCAGTCCCAGCAACCGTTTGGATTCATGACACTTTTATCAGCCTGCGGATAAAAAACAACCAGCTGGTTGCTATCGGCATATTCATTCAGACCGGTGAGGCGGGCATAAACATCACCCACAGCACCGGCATATTGTTTGCAGCCATGAAAACTCACATGTAAACGGCAACTCTGACCTTTGCTGCAACTTTGGGGCAGATACAAATAACCGGTCGCGCCAAGCTGGCCTTTGGCTTTTGGGGCTAACGCAACCTGATCAAGTTCCAGCAGCCGGCCTGACGCTTTATCGGCCCGGGGTTTTAAACCAGGCAATAAATGGCTGAGCAGGGCACCGGCAGCGTCATAACCACAGCTGCCGATAAAAGGCGCTGTGGAGGCTTCGCAATCAGTGCCCTTGTTGTGGTCGGTCGGGAAATGATGGGCAAAAGGCTTATCTTTGATATGAACCACATTGTTTTTCGGCAGCAACGACTGGTATTGATGTGCTAAGGCGTCACTCACCGGCGCAGCAACTGTGGTGTCTTTTGTGCCATGAAACAACCAGACTTTGTCATCGGCCAGATTTTCAAGGGCATCAATGCCATCTGTTTGCTGCTGTGCTTCTAAATAAGCTTTGGCTGCCGCTAAATCCGGTGTGCTGTTTGGTTGGTTTAAACAATGGGCAAAAGCTGTTTGTAAACTATTGGCGGCACAATACACAGGGCCAGCAGCCACAATAGCTGCACCTTGTACTTCGTTGGAATAGGCCAGATGAAACTGCGCTGCCATATAACCACCGGACGATAAACCAGACACCATAATGTGTTTATCCAAAACCAGCTTCGGCAGCTTTGCCTGATTTGCTGTTTGTTCCGCCGCTTGATTTGCCGCCTGATTTTCAGCAATAACGGGGCTCGCTGCCACAACAGAGGTTGCGATAAAAGACGTTGCCACCAGGGACACTAAAAGTCGCAGTGCGTGGCGCGGCGAATTGCTTTGGGCTGTTTTACGCCCGGTGAGCTGGTGGTGATGGCCAATACCTGATGTGTTCATAACAACTCCAAAGAGAAAAAGGCAGAACGGATTTGTCTATTTTTACCTTGGCGTTGCAGCCAAAACCTCAGTAAAAACAGCAGCGGGTTCGTTTGCCAAGGACAATGCGTAACTTTTATGCTGCTGGCAATAGTGCTTTGGTACTAGAAATAGCGCTTTTGTACCAGAAACAAGGCTCAGTTGTCAGGCCAAAGCCCGCCAGCGGTAAGCTAAGCATGGCAAAGCCCCAAACAGTCAGACATCGTTAGGAGTTTTTACCGGTGTTTGTTTGCGGTTGTTTTTTGGTTCTACCTGATTTTACCGTGGCGCTCTTGCGGCCAGCGCCTGCCACAGTGCCTGCAACTGTGCGGCGGCTTTTGCGTTTTTGCCATTTTGGTTTGAGATCTGTGGGTAAACCTTCAGGTTTGGCATGTTGTGCATTGCTGATTAAGTTGTGTAAAGTTCCGAGCAGCGGCTGCATAAAAGCTTGATAACTCAGCTCCTTTTGGCTGATTTTTAAAAGTGCCGCTTCCCACTGCGCTGTCATATCGGGTTTGGTAGAGCTCTGGGGCAGCGCTGCTATCAGGCTTTTCCCTGTTGCTGTTGCCAGAATTTGTTTGCCCTGACGTTGCAAAAAACCACGTTTAAACAGCAGCTCAATAATTCCGGCGCGGGTGGCTTCGGTGCCAAGACCATCAGTGTCGCGCAAAATTTGTTTAATAGCTGCGTCTTCGACAAAACGGCTGATACCGGTCATGGCAGCCAGCAAAGTGGCATCGGTAAAATGTTCCGGCGGCTGGGTATGCTTTTCAATGGTTTCACCACGGGCGCAAAAAAGCTGTTGGCCCAGCTGCAGCGGAGGCAATAACTGCGCGGACTCTGAGTGCTGCTGCTCACCGGCAGCATGTTGAGCGGCAGTTGTCGCTTCGCTGTTTTTGCCAAACCATTGCTTCCAGCCTTGTTGTTGTTCTGTTTTGGCAATAGTGCGAAACAGTCCACCCGAAATGTTGAGCTCTACTGTGGTTTCGCCATAACAATAAGGCGGATAAAACTGCAATAAATATTGCCGGGCTATCAGGCCATAAATTTTCTGTAAATCTGCGCTTAAACGGCTGGCGTCCATCGCTTTTTCGGTAGGAATAATGGCATGGTGCGCGCCGACTTCTTTGTCATCCCAGGCTTTACTGACCAGTGAAAAATCGGCCTGCGCCACCAATTGTGCCAATTCATGGTTGTGACTGCTTAAAGCGCTGCTGATAGCGGGCACTGCCGATAGTTGCTCTTTGGGCAAATAACGGCAATCCGATCTTGGGTAAGTCACCAGCTGATAACGTTCATACAGCTGCTGGGTTAAATCCAGCACCTGCTGCGCTGCCATACCGTATTTTTTCGCCGCATCTATTTGCAAAGCCGACAAGTTATAAGGCAAGGGTGCATATTGTTTTTTGTTTTTTTGCTCCAGCTTCGTTACCAGCGCAGGTTGCGCTGTGATGCTGCGCGCCACCTTGTTGGCAAGGCCAGGGTGCAATACCCGGCCTTCTTCATCCTGATAGGGTTCACAAGCGGCACTTGGTACCCATTTGGCCGTAAAAGCCATGCTGTTGTCGTTTTCAGCACTTTGCAGATGCGCCAGTACCTGATAAAAAGGTTTGGATACAAAATTTTCAATCTGCGCGTCACGGCGTACCACTAAACCCAGCACCGGCGTTTGCACCCGGCCCACCGACAATACGCCCTGAAAACCGGCTTTCTGGCCTTGTAAGGTATAAGCGCGGGTCATATTCAGGCCATATAACCAGTCAGCTCTGCTGCGCGCCAGCGCTGAGGTGGCCAGCGGCACAAAGTCGCTGTTAGGTTGTTGATTTTGTAATGCCCGTAAAATAGCGGAAGGGTTTAAATCGTTGATCAATAAGCGCTTGCTTTGCTTTAGTTTGTCACCTTTCACGCCACAATAAGCAATCACTTCATCCACCAGCAGCTGGCCCTCCCTGTTAATATTACAATCAAAATTTCATGAAATTATTTAAATATTTGAATTTTAAAGGTTTAATTCAATTTCATACTTTTTTAAATAATTCGAATTTAGTGCTTCTTTTCGGGTTCGCTCGTAACTCTGACGGCTTTTTCGTAAACAGCGCACGGCCACGCAAAGTAACACTTTTTAAGCTAATGGTACTGTGCCAAAAGCAAACATTCGACATTCACTAATGCAAAACTAAAAATGACATAAAAATAAAGTATTAGTTATTTTTTGCGTTTTGCAGGCACAAAAAACTCCCATCTCGTCCCCTAAATTAAAACTAATGTTTATAACTTGTTGAAGTCAGACAAAAAAGCAGATAGTTTAAAATACCAATTGTAATCAAAAACGGCAGCAACTTACTGGTTCTAAGCCGTTGAAAAATTCTATTAGACACACAAATATGCTTAACAATACAGATCTCGCGGCATCAATATCCGCATACGAAGCAAGTGTTATGGTTTCAGTTCAAAAAGCAAAGCAGGTTGAATTGCCAACACCAACTTCCTTTTGCTTCTCCACTCGCGAACTTGATGAAGATAAAATCAAAGAACTCGCAGAGTTGGTAACGACCGGAAAAAAGAAAAACGAAAAAGGCTCTGAGTTTATCTACTTGTTCAGGCTTTGCCCAGAAGGCTCTGTCAGCTCAGAAGATGTCATGCGGGCTTTTTTGGTCGAGCGTAATTTTCAAAAAACGAATGAATATACCGGGAAAAAGAATCTGTGTCGCGACAATGGGATATCTCCAGATTGTGGTGCTCTTTACGTCGGGCGTTCATATAGCCCCAGAGAACGATTTAAGCAGCATCTTCGGACAAGTAAATCCGGCACGTATGCGATTCACTTTTGCGCTTGGGCGTTGCAATTAGATGCTAGAGTTGAATTCTTTCTTTATCAATTCTCGGGAGAAGGAGATCGAACCATACAGCTTATAGAAGACGGATTGTGGGATCATTTAAAACCAATGCTGGGGCGGCGTGGTGAAAGGTGAATTTAACAATTCCGTCGAAAGGGACCGCCCACAAGCTGCGCCTTTAGGTTCCCTTCGCGGCTTCACCGCTTCGGCGGCCCCTCACGTCAAACATTAACCATCAAGGATAGATATGAGTACGAAATCGACATCATTCGAGCTCTTTAGATATCAACTTTTGCCAATCGATAGATTTCTACAGGGCAATTTATTGACTGGAGTTGGTTCGATTGACGAACTTATATCTCGGAAGAACGAGTTTTTTTCTGAAGCAATCTCTGGGACGAAGAACTTCTCAGATAAAAGTCATGACACGATAACAAAGAAATTGTACGAAAAAGATGATTTCTTCCTCCTTAGAATTGCTCACAACAGGTCAATTCATCGTGAAACTAAAGATTTTCGCGATGAGGTCATAGATAACTGGCCATCCATATTGGTCGCAATATGGAATAATCCGGAAAAGCAGTTCATTGCAGTCCAACGCAGAACCACAGCATTCTCGTCGTGCGAGGTGGTCGTTAAAATGATTATTAATTCCTTAGCACCTCAATTGAGACATCACCACTTACGAGCGATACATGAGCCACTATTTGAAAAGAAACAATTTTGGTCACTATTGCATCAATATGAGGGCCGAATAAAATCCGTAGAGTTTGAGATAATAACGCCTAACATGGCAAACATATCTCGTTCGTTATCAGACGATCTCAAAGACTTTGCAAAAGCAACTAACTCGGCGAGAAACAAATTAAAAATCGAGTCCGATCCAGAAGCTCCACTGCATCTCGAAGAAAGCAACCGCACGTTGCAAGGCCTTGTCAGCTATAGTAGTGAAGGTGGTGGAAATATCTCGCTAAAGATCGCCGGAGTAAAAAAAACCTACAATACATCTAAAACGGTTAA
>JAYRUI010000156.1:0-6578 GCA_041919175.1 Rheinheimera sp.
TCTTGTTGCAAGGCCTGAATAATCAGCTGGTCAAATTTGTCTAAGCTGCTGATAGCCAATCTCCTTGTTCTTGCGGCTCTGCCGTCATTTTGCCGCCACTTTAGCTGTGTTACCGGCATTTTGTCGGCTGAAACCGTCATCATGTTATTGCCGGCTAAGTTATCATATTGGCCGGACACCAGAGCGATTCAGCAGAACAAGATGCAAAAAAATTCTTCAAAAACAACGGCAGCTCAACAAGGTATCGGCATGTGGCAAGGGGCGGCTTTATTGGCCACCACTTTGCTGGGAACCGGCGTTTTTATTTTGCCGCAGCTCAGCATCCAGTTTGCCGGCACCGGCGCTATTCCGGCCTGGCTGCTACTCACAGTGCTGGCTGTGCCTGTCACTATCGTTTTTGCCCGATTGGCCAGCGTCTTGCCGCATGCGGCAGGGCCAGCCCATTTTGTGGCTGAAGCTTTTGGCCCTGTGGCCGGCAGGCTGACTGGTTTGCTGTTTATGCTGGTGGTGCCACTTGGTGCTTCGGCCGCCATGATGATGACCTTTTCTTTTATTGCTCCCTGGCTACCCAAAAGCGCCGCTTTGCCGGTGGAGCTGGGTTTATTGCTGTTGCTGTGGTTATTAAACAGGCGGGGTTTTCAGCTGTCGGCCAAATTACAACTCGGACTGACTTTGGCGATAGTGGCGGTGGTGTTGTTGATGTTGTTTGGGTTTGCCAAAGCTGCACCAAGCGCCCATGTTTCTTTGCAAGTCTGGCCAGATAGCAGCAACCTGGCCGGTTTGAGCGCAGCATTGGCAATAGGCTTCTGGAGTTTTTTGGGGGTGGAGGCCATGACCCATCTGGCGCAGGATTTTCGCAACCCGAAGCGGCATTTGTTACCAGCGCTGTTAATCGGTTTAATTCTGGTTGGGCTGATTTATCTGGGTTGTAGTTATTTGTTGCTGGTGCTGGCGGCACCTGGCGAAAACCTCAGTATGGCGCAAGGCTTTGACCGGTTGTTTGGCTCTGGCGGCGCAATATTAATTGGTATGCTGGGTTTAGCCAGCGGCCTGGCCACAGTAAACGTGTACACCGCCAGCGTGGCCCGTTTGTGTCAGAGTTTTAGCGTGCAAGGGGTGTTACCGGCAACGCTTGCGCCGCTTAACCGCCATCAGATGCCGGAGCGTGCTTTAGTCTTTATGCTCAGTTTGATGGCTCTGGTGTTACTGGGTTCAGCCTGGTTTGATGCAGGTCTGGAAGATTTAATCGGCTGGGTGAACGGAGTTTTTGTGCTGATTTATCTCGGCAGTATGGCGGCAGCATTGCGGTTATTGTCGCGCCGTTACCGGCCTTTGGCCTGGCTCAGTCTGGCGATTTGTGCTGCTGTGACCGGCACACTGGGTATGGCGATGTTGTATGCGTTATTCATCGTACTGCTTGGTTTACCGCTGCTGTATTGGCAACAACAGTGGCAACAACGGCAGTTAAAAGCGGCAGTCGCAGCAGAGCACCGGTAATTGCTGCTGCATTACCGGTGTACCGTACATTCTGTGCATAAAAAAAGGAGCTGATTTCAGCTCCTTTTTTCTTTTAAATCAACAACTCAGGCTTATTTGCCAGCGCTGGTGGCCGGAGCCCCTGCTGCAGCAGGTGCTTTGGCACTGACCTGCATTTGTGACTGCAATACAAAACCCTGATTGTTTACATTCACACTCATCTGCATTTTCATATCGCTGTTGGCAAAAGACTCAAAATCAGCCGGAATTTCTTCACCGCTGGCGGCCATGGCCGATTTCAGCGTTTTAAAGAAACTGCCGTAGTCCATGCCAAAACTCAGCAAACCGTTTTTGCTTAAGGTTTCTTTGCCGACTTCAGCCGATTGTGCTTTGGCTTTGTCACCGACGTATAACAACAAATGTGAATCTGTCATCGCCAGTTTTGGTGCTACACCCAGCATGGCAACTTCAGGCACCACAGCGGCAACATCCAGCTCTTCACCGGCAGCAGGTAATGCTACAGCGGCCAGCGGTGGATAAAAGGCTTTAATACCTTCCACAAAAGCACGGGCATTGGTCGCTGAAATGGTTAACAAGCCATCGGCACTTTTTGGGCTACCGTTGGTTAAATCCATTTCTACATCGTGAATAGTGACAGAAATGCCCTGTAAACCACTGGCCATACCGGCCATGGCTAAAGCAGCCAGCGGGTTATTCTGTTTCGCTTCCTGCTGCATTTGCGCTAAAGGTGCGCAGCTATAAGCTGGCTCAGTCAGGCCTGTCCAGAGTTTGCCAAGCGCCGGAGCAAGCTGCGCCACATCCAGACCCACAGCGGTGTGGAACATGCCTGGAGCAGCATCAGTTAACAAAGGCGCCGGAATAAAACCGCGTAATGCCGATAATTGGGTGACAGTTTCAGCGTTTTCTGTTGGTACCAATAACCGGCCTGCCACTTTAATTTTGCTGGCATCATTCAGATCAAACTTGCTGTCCATATATAAACCTGGCCAGCTTTTGCTAATCGCTGCAATATCGGTTGCACAAGAAGCGTTACGCCATTCGGCCAAAGCTACTTCCAGCTCTTTACCAAACAAAACTTCCACGTCTTTGGCCAGACGGTTGCCGTCTTTGCTGGTGACAAATTTCAGCAGTTGTTCTGAACTCAGGTAACCAACAGCGTCACTATTGAGCTGATATTTTTTCTTCAGATCGGCCAGTAAAGTCGTATTCGCCAGACTTTGTTCAGGTTGTGCCGCCTGAACCACCACAGCCAGATGCTGGGCGTCAAACTTGTCTGAACTCAATGCCATAGTGGCAAAACCGTTTTTCACCGACACCAGCAGGTCTAAAGTTACTTCTTCTTTATTCAGGCGGTACTGGCGGTATTTCACTTCATTAATTTGCTGCGCCACATGGCTAAAACCACTGGTTTTTTCCGCTTCATCAAATAACCGCCAGAAGGCTGCTTCGTTATCCAGTTCAATACGCAGCACTGGTGACATACCGACCATATACATCAGGCTGCGCATCTGGGTTTTGATACCGGTCTCTGTATTGATGGTGGCTGGGTTTGACAAGGCTTTCATATAAGACTGTGCCAGTGCCAATACAAATTTGCTTTGTGCTTCAGTACTTTCTGCCAGCAAATCGGTAAAAGCCTGTTGCATATCAGCATTAAAATACTGTGGACCCATACCAAGACTGGTCAGGTAACTGGCTAAATCTACGGGGGTAAACTGGCCTGAGAACAACGCGGTGTCGGCCGGAACATAAGCCAGTTCCGCCAGCTCAGGTACGGCCGCTGATTTACCGGCAAACTGGTAATAAGCCAAAGCGCCTGCGGCGACAACGGCAACTGCAATAAGGGTCTTACGCATTTTTTCCACTCCTGTTGGTCATTGCAAGACCTGAGTCTTTGCAGTGCAAAATTGGGTCCGAAGACCCTGTTTTTTATCAATAATTTACGTCATATTAACCAGCATCTGAACACAGAACAAGCTGTGCTCAGCAGGCTTTATGCTATTGCCTGCGCTGTGATGGCCAGGGCGACAGCTTCCGCCACTTTAATACCATCGATACCCGCCGATAAAATACCGCCGGCATAACCTGCACCTTCACCGGCCGGGTACAAACCTTTGATATTGATGCTCTGGAAGTCTGCCCCACGTTTAATACAAATAGGTGATGAAGTGCGGGTTTCTACCCCAGTTAACAAACCTTCAGGCCGGGCAAAACCTTTAATTTGTTTATCAAAAGCTGGAATGGCTTCGCGGATAGCAGCAATCGCATAATCCGGCAGCACTTGCGATAAATCCGTCAGTTTTATACCAGGCGTATAAGAAGGCTCAACATCACCCAAGCTGTCTGAGGCTTTACCTGCCAGGAAGTCGCCAATTAACTGCGCCGGCGCGTCGTAGTTACTGCCACCAAGCACATAAGCCTGCGCTTCCAGTTTGCGTTGCAGCTCAATACCCGCCAGCGGGTGGCCAGGGTAATCCTGCTCCGGATCTATGCCGACGACGATGGCGCTGTTGGCGTTGCGTTCATTGCGCGAATATTGGCTCATGCCATTGGTGACCACCCGGCCTTCTTCCGAAGCCGCCGCCACCACAGTGCCGCCAGGGCACATACAAAAACTGTACACTGTGCGGCCATTGTCGCAGTGGTGTACCAGTTTATAATCGGCGGCGCCTAAAATAGGGTTGCCGGCGTTCGGGCCAAACCGGCATTCGTCAATCATCGACTGTTTGTGTTCTATGCGAAAGCCCACCGAAAACGGCTTGGCCTCAATATAGACACCACGTTTAAACAACATTTCAAAGGTATCGCGTGCGCTGTGACCTACAGCCAATACCACATGATTGCTATACAGCGTTTCGCCGGTGGATAAGGCTAAACCTTTGATTTCATTGTTTTCAATCAGCACATCATCAACACGGGTACTAAAACGGATTTCACCACCCAGCTCAATAATACGGGCGCGCATTTTTTCCACCATCGTCACCAGTTTAAAGGTGCCGATATGGGGTTTGCTGACATACATAATTTCTTCAGGCGCACCGGCCGCCACAAACTCGGTCAGTACTTTACGGCCATAATGTTTTGGGTCTTTCACCTGGCTATATAGTTTACCGTCCGAAAAAGTACCGGCGCCGCCTTCGCCAAACTGCACGTTCGATTCAGTGTTCAGCGGTTTTTTGCGCCAGAAACCAAAGGTGTCTTTGGTGCGTTCCCGCACTTCTTTACCACGCTCCAGAATAATGGGTTTAAAGCCCATTTGCGCCAGCAATAAACCGGCAAATAAACCACAAGGGCCAAGGCCAATCACTACAGGCCTTTGCGCAAGTAGGGCCGGTGCTTGTGCCACATATTTGTAACTGGTATCCGGGGACGGTTTAACATGCGGATCTTTGGCAAATTTTTGCAACAAAGACGCTTCTTGTTCTACTTCAACATCTAAGGTGTAAATCAGTTGAATATCGGTTTTTTTGCGGGCGTCGTAACCACGCTTAAACATGCTGAAACTTTTTAGCTGGGCAGGTGCTATGGCTAATTTATCGACAATAGCGGCAGACAAGGCTGCTTCGTCGTGATTGAGCGGTAACTTAATTTCGGTTAAACGGATCATGCCGGGTTCCTATCGGTGTCTTAGCCAACAACAGTATTGCCGGCTCACAAGATGGTTTTGGGTGGCCATTTTACGTTATTTAGCGAAAGCCCGCGCGACAAATCCACCATTGCACAAAAAATCCACACTATCTTGTAATTTCAGTGCTGTTCAGTACAATCCGCGACTCATTTCAGCCACAACTTCAGAACGGAGCACCGCATGGCCTTTGTAGTCACAGACAACTGCATCAAATGCAAATACACCGACTGTGTGGCTGTATGTCCGGCAGACGCTTTTTATGAAGGGCCAAATTTCCTGGTGATCAGCCCAACCGACTGTATCGATTGTGGTTTATGCGAACCAGAGTGCCCGGCCAATGCTATTTTTCAGCAAGACGCCTTAAGCGCGGAGCAAATTCCTTTTGTGGAACTGAACGCCGAATTGTCACTGGTGTGGCCCAATATCACCGAGATAAAAGCCGCCCCTGCTGATGCCGATCAGTGGAACGGCGTGCCGGACAAGCTGCAGTATTTGCAAACCGATTAAGTCGCGAGCTGCAGCCATTCATCGTTACCCTTTATCCGCAACCCGCCAGCCTTATCCATTCACCACACTAAATAACTGCTGCTCCAGCGAACGGCCTTGTGTCAGTTGGCGATACACCAGACCTTCGTTGCGCAGCATGGCCAGCACTGTTAAATCCATATCAGGGCAAAGTTCAGGGTCATAAACCACGCCATATTCATTTTTTTGCAGCGCTTCCACTTTTTGCACCCCAGGCAATTGTGTTAACAAAGCCTGTACTCTGTGGTTGTCCGCTTGCTCCAGCTGCAGCGCCAGATAACCCACTTTGCCTTGCTGATGGGTGGGTTGCTGTTGTTGCAAACGGCCGTTTTCCAGATACAGCACTGTGCCGCATAGCCGCTCCAGCTCAAAAATATTGTGGGAGCTGATGACAAAAGTGGCTTCGCCGGATAACTGCGCTATCAGCTTACGCACCTGCATGGCATTGACCGGATCCAAACCTGCAGTGGGTTCGTCCAGCAGCACCAGTTCTGGCTGGCCCAACAACGCCTGGGCAATCGCCACTCTTTTCCGCATCCCATGACTCAGGGCCGTGGCTTTTTGTTGGCCATTTTCCGCTAAATCTACCAGTGCCAGCACCCGGGCTGTTTCTGTTTTGGCGGTGTTTTTGTTCATGCCCTGCAGCCTGCAATAAAACTCCAGCTGGGTTTGCACTGAAAAGTTCGGGTCGAGCTGCGCGTCTTGTGGCAGGGCGCTGACCCGGCCAAACAAACTGCTGCTGCCCGGGGTGTGACCCAGAATGTTAATCTGGCCTGAGCTTGGCGTTAAATAACCACACAACAAACTAAACAAAGTGGTTTTACCTGCACCATTCGGTCCAATCAAGGCAATAGGTTCACCGGCTTGCAGCGTAAAATCGAGCTGATCCAATACAGTTTTTTGGCCGAATTTTTTGCATAACGCGCTG
>JAYRUI010000157.1:0-6567 GCA_041919175.1 Rheinheimera sp.
TTTATCTTGATGGATATGACCATCTCAGAGAGAAAATCATCCGAATGATCGGGGGCCGCGCCATGAATTTATATAATATTCAAAAAAGTTGCCTGGAGATCTGATCAATGTCAGATGCATATCCAGAAAAATCAGATCCGGTTGTTGCTTGCACTGCAGCTGTAATTCATCAAAGTCGTGGCAACAGCTTTGCAGCTGCAAATTGGGGTAATAACTGAGCAGGCTTAATAAGTGGCGGCAAGCCTGTAAATCGCTGTCTGCAACCATCAGTTTTAGCGGAGGCATTCCGTGCTCCAATCATCAGCAATAAGTGGCAGATTATAGGTAGAAAACACAGCCTTAGTCACGCAGGAACTTTAGAAAAAATCATTCTGTAACAACAGGTTAAATTGATTTCTTTGCGTTATATTTCTGTGATTTTATGATGCTCTCAAGGTGCAATTTGATGGGAATCGCTAACGCTGCGGCTGTTCTGTTTACAGATTTTCACAAATTAGGGAAGCACTCATATCAAACCTCGGCTCAGGTTGTGGCAACAAAAGCGGCCAGTTTTGCATTTTTAAGCGGAGCAGGCTGCTGTCGTGCGGCAAGACACCGAGTTTGAGTGAAGTTGCAGGCAACAGCAAGCTGGCAATCAGGCGTTTGTTGATAAAAAAAAGCCGGTGTTATTTACACCGGCTTGGCTTTATACAACGCAGTTTTTTGCGTTAGGGGGCTGTTCTTAGTTCACTGCAGTTTTTAAACCACGGCGGATCAGCAGCGCATCTGTGGTTGGCTCCTGACCACGGAAGTTTTTATAAGCTTCCATCGGTGGCAGGGTGTTGCCGACAGATAAAATGTGTTTGCGGAAGTTCACGCCGTTTTCCAGTTTCAGGCCGCCCTGCGACTGCACAAAAGCGTAAGCGTCTGCTGCCAGAATTTCAGACCACATATAAGCGTAATAACCGGCTGAATAACCGCCGCCGATAGAGTGGCTGAAGTAAGTTGATTTATAACGGGGTGGTACAGCAGCAATGTCTACACCGTGTTTTTTCAGCGCGTCTTGCTCAAATTTTTCCACGTCAGGAATTTCAGTACCTGGTTTTAACGCATGCCATTCCATATCCACTAAAGCAGCGGCCATATATTCCAGGGTGTCAAAACCCTGGTTAAAGCTGCGTGACTTCATAATTTTGGCCAGCAGTTCTGCCGGAATGGCTTCACCGGTTTTGTAGTGTTTGGCGTAGTTGGCAATCACTTCAGGGTAAGCTGCCCAGTCTTCCTGGAAGGTTGACGGGAATTCAACAAAGTCACGGGATACTGAAGTACCGGCCAGTGTCGGGTATTTTACTTTCGAGAAAATACCGTGCAGGCCGTGGCCTAATTCGTGGAACATCGTTGTCACATTGTCATAGCTCACCAGCGTTGGTTCACCGGCCGGGCCTTTTGGAATGTTCATTACGTTGACAACCACTGGCTTAGTGCCGGCTAAGTCGCTTTGATCAACAAAAGAGCTCATCCAGGCGCCACCACGTTTGCCGTCGCGGGCAAAATAGTCAGCGTAGAAAATAGCCAGGCTGCTGCCGTCGGCGTCAAACACTTCATAAGCTTCTACATCCGGGTGGTAAACCGGTAAGTCAGCACGTTTTTTGAATGTAATGCCAAAGAGCTTGTTCATGGTGAAGAACACACCATCGTGCAGTACACGGTTAAACTCAAAGTATTGTTTTACTTCGTTTTCGTCTAAGTCATATTTGGCTTTACGTACTTTTTCAGCATAGAACTCCCAGTCCCATGGCTGCAGCTCAAAATCACCGCCTGTGGTTTTGATCATTTCCTGAATGGCAGCAGCTTCGAGCTTAGTGTTGGCAACAACAGCCGGCACCATGCTACCCAGCATATCCATCACCGCCTGCGGTTTTTTCGCCATGGCTTTCTCCAGCTGGTAGTCGGCCCAGCTATCAAAACCTAACAGTTGTGCACGTTCAGCACGGATTTGCGCCAGACGAGCCACCAGAGGGCGGTTGTCGGTTTCACCTTTAGTGCCACGGAAAGCAGAAGCTTCCCAGATTTGCTGACGCAGTTCGCGGTTTTCCAGTACAGCTAAAGCTGGCTGGCGGGTGGTATTGGTCAGCTCAATCACATACTTACCTTCCTGACCACGGGCTTTCGCGCCTTCAGCTGCAGCCTGAATTTCAGCTTCTGAAAAACCAGCCAGCTTGGCTTTGTCATCAACAAAAACTGCGATGTCTTTGGTGATTTTTAACAGGTTCTGGCTGAACTGGTTGGTCAGCTTGGAATGTTCTTCGTTTAACGCGCGGATTTTGGTTTTTTGCTCGTCAGTTAAAAGTGCACCGGCGCGGACAAAACGGTCATAATACACTTCAGTTAAACGTAAAGACTCAGCATCCAGATTCAGGTTGGCGCGGTTGTCATAAATGGCTTTAACGCGGGCAAACAGCGTTGGATTTAAGTTAATGTTGTCGCCGTGTGCCGCCAGTTTTGGCGCCATTTCTGATTGAATTTTCAGAATGTCCGGGTTGCTGATAGTGCCTGTCATATTAAAAAACACGGAGCTGGCGCGGTCTAACAGCGCACCACTTTGTTCCATGGCCACAATGGTATTTTCAAAAGTAGCGGTTTCAGTGTTATTGGCGATTTTTTCAATTTCAGCAGCGTGTTCGGCAATGCCCTGTTCCATCGCTGGCTGATAATGTTCAACCTTAATTTTGTCAAATTCAGGTGCCTGATATTGCAGTGAACTTGGCTGCAACAGCGGGTTGGTGGCTGTGACTGCGGCAGTTTTATCTTCGGCAGCAGCAGCTGGTTGAGCTTGTTGTTCGGCTTGCGCAGGGGCTTTATTGTCAGTACAGGCAGTCAGTGCCAGTACTGCTGCAACTGTGGTTGCAACCATGGTTTTTCTCATCTTGTATTTTTCCTTGGAATTCGCGGTGGAACAGTGGTTGCCAGATGGCAAAGAAACTGCCTGAGTATGCCAAAGACAGGGCTGCTGTCACGCAATTTTGCAGCCAAGTGCCGCAACTTTGCGTTAAATAACAGCGGAGCTGCTGCAAAATCAGAATTTTGTCAGCCATACTGCTGGCATTCAGGATGAAACCTTTGCTGCTATGACATTCAGATCACTGTTTATTTTCAGTTTTTTACTTCCGTTGAGTTGGATGTCAGCGGCAGCGCCTTACCAGACGCCAACGCAGATGCGGGTGGTGACTATGCTGAATATCGCGCCTGAACACCCTGTGGTTTTACTGATGCAACAAGCTTATCTGGAGCTTGGCATCAGCATGGTCATGAGTCATATGGCGGCTGACAGAGCCATGCTGGAACTGAAAAAAGGTGTGTTGGTCGATGCAACTTTGGCCGCCATGATCACATTTGAAAGTCAGCATCCCGGCTTAGCCAGAGTGCCTGTGCCGATTTATCAGCTGGAGCTGGCACTTTTTACTTCAGACCCGGATGTGCAGACTGCTGATTGGCAGCATTTGCGCAAGCAGCAGGTGATTTATGTGCAGGGGATGCAATCGGTGTTGTTAACGATACGTCAACATCAGATCCGGCAAACTGAAGCTGTATTGTCATTGGAGCAGGCGCTAAAGAGACTGGATTTGGGCCGTGGCCGTTATGCGGTTTTACCAAAATTTGAAGCAGAAGCTATGCTGAAAAAGCTGAATCTAAGCAAAGTGCGGCAGCTGGAACCTGCTTTGGCGCGTGTTGCACTTTATCATTATGTGCATGAAAAACATCATGATCTGGTAGGGCCGCTCAGCGAAATTTTAGCCAGACTGACGGGCCAGGCTATTGAAGAAACAAAGATTGGCGTAAATTTGCAACAGCAGCCACAATAAGTTCGCAGCAAATCGCAGTGATAAAACAAGCGCAGTGATGACCGAAGCGCAACCACAGCAGTGCAACTCCGACAAACGAGGATATTTATGTACAGTATGACCGAAGTACCTTTAACAGATCCGGCGTTAGTTGCGCTTTTTAAAGCCTTGTCCGATGCCTTAGGTCACACTGAACAGGAAGATCCGCAGCAGCTTACCTTGCCAACCGCTGAAGTGCTGGTGGCTGTGGTGGCCTGGCATGACGGTAAAGCAGTGGGTTGTGGTTTGTTACGTAAACTGGATGCAGAAAAAGCCGAAATTAAACGCATGTATTCCCGTCAGGCCGGTGTCGGCAGTGCAGTGCTGGGTTATCTGGAAAATTACGCCAAAACAAATGGTTACCAAAAACTGGTGGGTGCAGCGCGCATTATCAACAGCAAAGCGGTGAATTTTTACCTGCATAAAGGTTTTAAAAAATGCGCCAGTTATGGCAAATACAAATACAGTTCGCAGTCTATTTGTATGGAAAAATCTTTGAGTTAGTTCTTTGCAGCCTTGGTACGGCACTGATAAAAACCGTCACCACAGATCATCACACATCACCATAGATCATTCAGAACCCGGCACATTGCCGGGTTTTTTGTCAGAATTTGTGCTGTTGCTGCTTGAGAAGTTGCTTCGCGACCCATAAGTCACGGTATTATCTTGTTATATTCTGACTTGTTCGTTCTGACAGGTTATTTCTGAATAGATATCTTCTAACTTGTTATTTCTGAATCGTTATTTTCCGATCTGGCCCGGGAGGCTGCTATGGACAATCTGTTATTTAATTTTACCGGTCTGCCGCCATTTTCAAAAATTACCCCAGCGCAGGTATTGCCTGCTGTAGAACAGGCGCTGGCCGCTTGTCGTGCTGAAGTAGAAAAAGCCCTGTTAAGCCGGCCTGTCAGCTGGCAGTCGTTGATCAGTGCTACTGAAGCGGCCTCTAACCATTTAAGCAAGCTCTGGTCACCGGTTTCTCATTTAAATTCAGTGCTTTCATCAACAGAGTTGCGGGAAGCTTATGAAAGTTGTTTACCGCTGTTATCGGATTTCAGCACCTGGCTCGGGCAACATGAAGGTTTGTATCAGGCTTATGTTGAGCTCAGTCAAAGCGACGAATATAAAACCCTGAGCGCTGCTCAGCAAAAAGTGATTCAGAATTCACTGCGCGATTTTAAATTGTCGGGCATCGGATTGTCAGACGCCAAAAAACAACGCTATGGCGAAATTCAAAGCCGTTTATCCGATTTATCCTCCACTTTTTCAAACCACTGTTTAGACGCCACGCAGGCCTGGTTCAAGCATGTGACTGATGAAAACGAGCTGGCTGGTTTACCGGAAGACGCCAAACTGGCGGCCGCTGAAGAAGCGCAAAACCGTGAGCTGGAAGGTTTTGTATTTACGCTGGAATTCCCAAGTTATATCGCCGTGATGACCTATGCCGACAACGCAGCACTTCGCGAAGAAATGTACAGTGCTTATTGCACCAGGGCGTCAGATCAGGGCCCAACGGCCGGTCAGTTTGATAACAGCGCCATTATTGAAGAAACTTTAGCGCTGAAACACGAGCTGGCGCAGCTGCTGGACTTTAACAACGCAGCGGAAGAGTCGCTGGCCACAAAAATGGCACAAAGTCCGGCGCAGGTGCTGAATTTCCTCAGTGATTTAGCCAAAAGAGCCAAACCTCAGGCAAAACAGGATTTGGCAGAATTGCAGGCTTTTGCCAAAGAGCAGCATGGCAAAACCAGCTTAAATGCCTGGGATATTGGTTATTATGCTGAAAAGCTAAAAATGGCCAAATACGCCATTTCCGACGAAGTGTTAAGACCTTATTTCCCGGAGCCTAAGGTGCTGGGCGGTTTGTTCTCAGTGCTGAATAAACTCTTTGGTGTGACGGTTACAGAACAACAAGGTGTGGATGTCTGGCACCCTGATGTGAAGTTTTATCGGATCCATGATGCCCAAGGTGAGCTGCGAGGCAGTTTTTACCTGGATTTATACGCCCGCGCCAAAAAACGCGGTGGTGCCTGGATGGACGTTTGTCAGGACAGGCTCTGGCTTGCCGATGGTAGCCTGCAACATCCGGTGGCTTATCTCACCTGTAACTTTAATAAACCTGTTGGCGGCAAACCTGCACTCTTTACCCATGACGAAGTGGTGACTTTATTCCATGAGTTTGGCCATGGTCTGCACCATATGCTGAGCAAAGTAGACGCCAGCGCAGTAGCCGGTATTCATGGCGTACCTTGGGATGCGGTCGAGCTGCCAAGCCAGTTTATGGAAAACTGGTGCTGGGCGCCTGAAGCTTTGCAGGTGATTTCCGGCCATTATGAAACAGGCGAGCCGCTGCCACAGGATTTGCTGGATAAAATGCTTGCGGCGAAAAACTTCCAGAGTGCGATGTTTTTAGTGCGGCAGCTGGAATTTGCGCTGTTTGATTTCCGTTTGCATGCCGAATACCAGCCTGAGCTGGGTGGCCGGGTGCAGCAGCTGCTGGATGAAGTGCGTGCGGAAGTTTCAGTGATAGTTCCGCCGCGTTTTAACCGCTTCCAGCATAGTTTCAGCCATATTTTTGCCGGTGGTTACGGCGCCGGTTATTACAGCTATTTATGGGCCGAAGTGCTGTCGGCTGACGCTTTTAGCCGGTTTGAAGAAGAAGGGGTATTTAACGCCAAAACAGGCGCCGACTTCCTGGCTTGTATTT